>JANOAM010000287.1:0-10846 GCA_031411215.1 Betaproteobacteria bacterium | reverse complement strand
ACACCGTGAGGTCCTGGACCGCAACGACCCCGGCAAAAGGGTCGGCCTCTTCTTCGACGAATGGGGCAGCTGGTACGACCCCGAGCCCGGCACCGACCCCGGCTTCCTGGTCCAGCGCAACACGCTGCGGGACGCGGTGCTGGCCGCGCTGCACTTCCACGTCTTCCACCGCCATGCAGAACGCGTGCGCATGACGAATGTGGCGCAGATGGTCAATGTGCTGCAGGCGATGGTGCTGACGCAGAAGGACCAGATGCTGCTGACGCCCACGTTCCATGCCTTCGAACTGCACGTGCCTTTCCAGGACGCGACTCGCGTGCCGGTGCAACTGGCCAACAACCCGGCTTACGTGCTGGACCGCTTCAGCCTGCCCACGGTGAGCGCCAGCGCGGCGCGTGGCAAGGACGGCAAGCTGCTGCTAAGCCTGGTCAACACCAATCCGCGCCAGGCGCAGGACGTGGACCTGGCCGTGGGTGGACGTGCGGTCAGCACCGTCACCGGCCGATTGCTGACGGCACCCGCGATGGACACCGAAAACCGCTTCGGCCAGGCCGAGGCCGTGCGCCCTGTGCCTTTTGAAGCGCAGGTGCGCAACGGCCGTTTGCAGTTCAGCCTGCCCGCCAAGTCGGTACTGGTGTTGAGCGTCGCGCCGTGAACGGAACCGCCGGGCGCCACTGGCGCTGGTTCATCGGGCTCGTCACGACGCTGGCGCTGCCAGCGGCCGCCACCGCACAGGACCTGCGCCCGCCACTGCTGCTGACTGCCGCGCAGCAACGCATCGGGCAGGACCTGTCGGGCCGCTGGACTTACTCCAAGGACCTGTACCGCACGGGCCTGACCGACATCAACGGCTGGGTCGCCAAGTCGCGCATGCAACGCCACCGCGACGTGGACGTGGCGGCCGAAGAGGCCAAAGCTGGCACCGGCTTCTTTGAGTTCGACATGGACCGCGGCCCGGCTATGACCCTGCCCGGCGCCTGGAACGCGGCCGTTCCCGAACTGCGCTACTACGACGGCCTGATCTGGTTCCAGCGCCGCTTCGAGACCATGCCCCAGCCGGGGCAACGCAGCTTCCTGCGCTTTGAAGCCGTGAACTACCGCGCCCATGTCTACCTGAACGGCCGCGAGATCGGCCAGCACGAAGGGGGCTTCACACCCTTTGTGCTGGAGGTGACTGCCGCGCTGCGCAGCGGCGACAACCGGTTGACGGTGGGCGTGGACTCACGCCGCGATGCGCAGTCCATCCCCACCGAGATCACCGACTGGGACCTGTACGGCGGCATCACGCGCCCGGTGCGTCTGGTGCACACACCCGCGACCTTCATAGACGACGCGACGCTGCGGCTCACGGAACAAGGCCGGCTGGTGGGCAGTGCGCGGCTCAACGGTCCGCAAGCCGCGCAGCAAACGGTGACGCTTGGCGTCGCCGCTCTGGGTCTGGAACTGAAAGCCACCACCGACGCACAAGGTGAAGCGCAGTTCGACGCACCCGCACCCGCCACGCTGCTACGCTGGTCGCCGTCTTCACCCACGCTGTACGAAGTTCGCGTATCCACCACCAGCGACCAGCTCAGCGACCGCATCGGCTTTCGCACCGTGGCCGTGCGCGGCAACCAGATCCTGCTCAACGGCCAACCGCTCTTCCTGCGCGGCGTGTCGCTGCACGAAGAAGAGTTCGGCAGCAACCCCGCGCGCCGCATCACTGCGCCCGCCGCGCGTGCGCTGCTGCAGACCGTGAAGGACGGCCTGCACGGGAACTACGTGCGCCTGTCGCACTACCCACATTCGGAAACCATGCTGCGCCTGGCCGACGAGATGGGCCTGTTGGTGTGGAGCGAGATTCCCGTCTACTGGACCGTGGACTGGGACAACACCGCCGTGCTGGACAAGGCGCGGCGCATGCAGGCCGAGACCATCTACCGCGATCGCAACCGCGCGTCGCTGATCCTGTGGAGCGTCGGCAACGAAACGCCGGTGGCACCGGCGCGCACGCGCTTCCACACAGCGCTGGCCGAGACCGTGCGTGCGCTGGATGCGAGCCGCCTGGTCAGCGCAGCACTGCTGCTGGAACGGCGCAACGAGGGTGGTCAAGCCGTCATCCGCATCGCCGACCCCCTGCTGCCGCAGCTGGATGTGGTGGCCATCAACAGCTATGCCGGCTGGTACGGCGACGACAGCCTGGCCGACCTGGCCCGCATGCGCTGGGACTTGCCCACCGACAAGCCCATCGTCGTGTCAGAGTTCGGTGCCGACGCGCTGGCCGGCCTGCACGACCGCGGTGTGCTGCCGCGCAAGTTCAGTGAAGAGTTCCAGGCCGACTACTACCGTGCCACCTTGGCCATGCTGAAGGGCATTCCCAACCTGCGCGGCTTGTCGCCCTGGGTGTTGAAGGACTTCCGATCGCCACGGCGCGAGCACCCGGTTTATCAGAACGGCTGGAACCGCAAGGGCCTGCTGTCCGAGACCGGGCAACGCAAGCTGGCCTTTGAGGTGCTGGCTGATCACTACCGGCAGCTGGAGGTCAAACCATGAACCACAGCGGTCCCACGCGAAGCCGCGAACCGGACGCGCTGATCGCGCTGTCGCCGGGCACGCCCAACGCGCTGGAAGGCGTGGCGCCAGACCGTGTCTTCAAACAGGTGCAACGGCCGGAACTGCACGCCTACCTGGCGCCAGGCCTCGCGACCGGCCAAGCACAGGCCCGGGCTTTGGTCTGCGCCGGTGGCGGCTACCTGCAGCTGGTGCACGACAAGGAAGGTGTGGACATCGCGCTGTGGCTCAACAGCCTGGGCATCGACGCCTATGTGCTGGTGCACCGCCTGCCTGGCCAGGCTGACGGCCAAGGCGGTGTGTGGCCCTTCGACGTGGCGCTGCAGGACGGCCTGCGTGCGCTGGACCGCCTGGCCACGTTGCCGCCGCTGCCGCTGTTCCACGTGGGCTTGTCTTCCGGCGGTCACCTGGCGGGTGTGATGGCCTGTCAGGCTCACCCGCGGATGGCACAAGGCGCGGTGATCGCCTACGCGCCGCTCAACGCCAACCACCGCCACTACAAAGCCCCGGCCGGCAAACCCGACTACCCGCCGCCGGAGAAACAGGCCTTCTACGACGCCTGGCCCATCGGCATCGCAACAGAGCCGCACGGCCTGCCGAAGATGCCGGTGTTCCTGGCCTACGCGCTGCACGACACGGTGGTGCCGGTAGACCACGCGCTGAACCTCATCAAGGCCGCGCAGCAAACCGGCCTGGCTGTCGAAGCCCATGTCTTCCCGCAAGCCCCGCACGGCTTTGCGCTGCGGGAACTGGCTGGCACACACGACCAGTGGCCGGCTCTGGCCGCGCGCTGGATGGGACATCGACTGATTGCGGCGCAGACCGGTGCATCCTGGTGTGCCGGCGCGTAGCGGACATTCACTCTCAGCAGACTTCAGTCACCGCTGATCTTCGCGCAGTTGATTGGTCATTTCCAAGGTGACCGGGGGTACACCCGCCCGCGTGGGCAAGAGTGGGATGCCATTGCGTTCTGCATATGGCCACCAACCGCTTGCAGACAGTGCGTCTCGCGCGAGGGAGGAGATGACCTCGTCGACCGTTCTTCGCTCCTGCTCGGCGCGGCGCTTCGCCGCGGCAAGTACATCGTCATCGATGGCCAGAGTGATACGCATGGCTGGCGGCGGCAGGTGCCTCAGCTATCCCGCTTGGGCGGCTCATTGCTCTCGCCGTCGTAGTACGCCACCGCGCTGTCGGTGCGGAACATCTTCCACAGGCCGGGCTCACCGCGGCGGCCCGAACCGATCATGATCTTGTTGGAGTCCGGGTACTGGCAGGTCTCGATCTGCACCACGTTTGACAGCGCCAGGTAACGCATGTCCGTGCTGCCCGTGTTGATGATCTGGTGCGCAACCTCTGGCCCGCCGGTGGGGCAGGCGATGACGTCGTGCTTGCGGATCGGGTAGCGGTCGCTGCCGAAACGCAGTTCGCCAACACCCTCCAGGATCAGGAACATCTCTTCCTCGCCGTGGTGGTTGTGGAAGGGGCACTGCGCCTTGCCGGGCGGCAGCACGGTCAGGTTGTAGCCGAGCTGTCTGGCACCGATGCCGTCGCTGAACTGCGCGCGCTTGGACGTGTAGTAACCGTTGTCCTCCACGTCGGTGAACGCAACTTCGTCGAGATTGGCGATGGGCTTGACCATGGGTTCCTCCTTGAATGCCAAAGACCGGTGCGTCGGGCTCAGGCGCCACTCTATGACGCCTTGCGCCTGCCCGCCTTGGAAATGGCGCCTTCCGGGTTGCGCGCCATGGTCTTGATGTGCTCGACCCTGCGGAAGCGCAAGGCAGACCAGTCTTCGTCCACAGCGACCATGCGCACCGGCTCGAAGCCCGCTGCGCCCAGCGCGGGCCAGCCCGAATCGCGATTGAACTCGCACTTGGTTTTCTTTGACGTGCCCTTCGGGTAGACCATCCAGAGCACCGCGTCGCCTGTGCAAGCCTTGGCCAGCTTGGCGCTGGCAGTGGCCAGTTCCGCCTGCGTCACGCGCATCTGGCGACTGGACCTACCGGTGCTGGTCCACCAGGATCTGGTTGCCGCCGAACACGCTGAAGCCGAACTTCTCATGGAACGCCCACGACGCGGCGCTGTCCTAGACCGCCAGACTCACGGAAAGAGCGCCGCGTTTCATCAGCGTTCCTTCGGGTTGAGTGAGGCGCTAGGCCGCGTTGCGGAACAGGGGAAGACAGGCCAATGCCATCTGGTCGACGTGCCGATGATCCGTGCCGCAGCACCCGCCGAAAACGTTCAAGCACTTCAAATGACGGCTTCGCAACAGCGCATAGTCCTGTCCCAGTGCCTCAGGGTCGCCCGCGTCGAGTTCAAGCGCCTCGTTCAGTTCAGCATGGCTCATCTTGGAGGCATTCGCGCGAAGGCCGTGAATGCGATCTCTCCAAGCTTCGTCGCTGTCGACGGCGCCAGTGAAGTGGCTTGGGTGCGCGCAATTGATCATGAAATACGACGGGTAGCCCGTTGTCGCAGCATCAATCTCGGTGATCGCGTCGCCAAGCGGCTGGCCGGTAGGAAGCCTTCCATTGGTTTCTACCGTCAGCGAAATCACGACGGGCAACTGGGCTTTCTTGGCGGCATGGGCCAAACCGATGGCTTCTTCCACGTAGTTCATCGTGATGGCCGTGACTAGATCGACGGCCGTATCCGCGAAGGTCTCAATCTGTTGGCCGTGATAAGCCTCGGCTTGTTCAACCGACATCAATTCGGACGGTACATAGCCGTCGCCGCGGGGCCCAATGCAGCCGCTGATGACAATGGGCACATCCGCAGTTTCGTATTCGGCTCGGATGGCTTCAAGCATGGTGACGCTGCGCCGATTGACTTCAGCTAGTTCGTCCGCGGTGTATCCGAGCTTGTTGGCCCAATCTGAGTTTGCCCGCCAAGTGGCGGTTTCAAGCACCAGGCCGGATCGGTGCTTCTGCGCCAATTCCGCATACGTACGAAAGTACTTTGTCAGTGCTGCTTCGCCTTGCTCTGTCCGAAGCAGGTGAAAGGCAGCAAAGAGAGGGAGATCCAGCCCCTCGAGAAAAATCAGCGTTGTCTCGATTCCACCATCCGTCAGGAAGAGCTTGCCACTCATCTGGGACAGTGCGCGCCTTTGCTTGGCCATGATGTGCCTCCGTGCCTGGACGCCGCAGATTGTGCGCCCGGACGCACGGGCTGAGGCCTGCTTCAGCCGTGGGCGGCAGCGCCTCCGGCGCCGCGGAATTCGCTCATGCGCAGCCAGGCGTCCTTGACGGCCGGGCGGGCCTGGTCCCAGGACAGGTCTGACCGACCGCGCAGCGTGTTCCAGTCCCCGGCCAGTTCGGGCTCGACCAATTCGAACTGCTGTCCTTCGAACCTGCCGAATGCGGCCACGCCGTAGCTGTAGGCGGGGCCGTAGTTGTCGTAGCTGGCGTGCGCGTCCACGTAGGGGCGGCCGCGGTATTCCTGGCGCCAATAGGCGTCTTCGGCCGTGGGGTCGATGCTCTCCGCCAGGCCCTTGCCGGCCAAGCCGCCCACCGTGGCGCCGATGGCCATGCCAATCAGCGTACCCACCGGCCCGACGACGCTGCCGGCGACTGCACCGGCCAGCACCGCGCCGACGGTGGCGCCCATGCCGGTGCCCACGGGATGTGCACCCGGTTCGCCGCTCAGCGGGTCCAGGTGTTCTTTGCTGGTCATTGCCTTGTCATCCATACATCACTCCGTGGGCTGTTGAGCACCCACTTTGCGCGCGGGGCACGGAGGATGAAAGGTGCGGGCAGGCCCTTCACCGGTCGGCCAAGGACTCGACTGGCCGTAGGCCAGCACCGACACGCGGGTGGGCCTGGCTTGCTAGAACCACATGTCCTTGATGCACTTGCCGTCAGCGGGGCGGCTCTTCCAGGACTCCAGGCCGTCGAAGTGGCGGATGGGGACGTCTTCTATGGACGCTGGTTCGGTGAGGCGGAGGTTGACGGCCACGTGGCGCTGGCCTTGTTCATTGAGCGACAGACCCCACCAGTGGCTGACATTGCCGCACGTGGGACAGAAGTTGAAGCTCAGGGAGTCTCCGCGGACAAAGGCCGTGGTTTCCCCGGAAAAGTGGATGTCTTCACCTTCCACGCCGTAGGCCCAGAGCGTTCCGTATCGCCGACACGCCGTGCAGCTGCACGCCGTTGCTGAAGCAGGGACGTTCTTCAAGGTCCAGCCTACCGATCCGCAGAGACATTTGCCAACAATCATTGGGGGCCTCGTGAGTGCAGTTGTCCGGAGAGCCTGGTCATGCGGACCCCAACGGCAAGACGCCAGGCCCAGACTGGGAAAATGTACCGCGTACCCCAGTCCGGGCCTTGGTGGCTTGCCGACGACTCGGCCGACCGTGGGAAAGCAGCGGACTGCCTCGTTACCAGGGCATCTCGCCCTTGTTGACCTTGGCGCCGATGTCCAGCGCCAGGCCCAGGCCGGCTTGCGGATAGGCCCTCTTCATGGCGTCGATCAGCTCGGCACCGGTCTTGGCCTTGGCAGCTTCCACGTCAAAGCGCTGCAGGTAGTCGCGGGTGTAGCGGATGGCGCTGGCGTCCAGCGCGGTGCCGGCGGCCATGTGGCCAGGCACGACGGTGGCCGGTTTCAGCGCTTCAATCTCATCCAGCTGCGCGAACCAGGCCTTGCGTTCGCTGGCCTTCTGCGTGTCGGCGGTCCACACATGCAGGTTGCCAAAGATGGCGATGTTGCCGGCCACGGTCTTGATCGACGGGATCCACACGTACGGGCGGTGGGCCAGCTCGCCGCTCGTGCCGCGGACTTCGATGGTCTCGCCGTCAACGCTCAGGCTCGTGCCCTGCAGCAGTTCCGGCACCACCGGCTTTTGCGGCGCATTGGCGCCCATCTTGGGCCCCCAGAAAGCGAGCTTTCCGGCCAGCTTGGTCTGGATCTTTTCGCGCACGGCCGGGGTGGTCAGCACCTGGGCATTCGGGAAGTAACTCTTCAACACTTCGGCACCGAAGTAGAAATCGGGGTCGGCGTTGCTGATGAAGATGGTCTTGAGCGTCTTGCCGCTGTCCAGCACATTGGCCGCCACGCGCAGCGCGTCGGCGCGGGTGAAGCCGCTGTCGATGACGATGGCCTCGGTCTTGCCGCTGACCACCACGGCGTTGACGTGGAAGCTGTTGCCGTCGGCGTTGTAGACCTTCACGGCGAGTGGTGCCACGGTCGGTGCCGCGGTCTGCGCGGCGGCGCCGGTGGCGGCGACAACGCCGAGCGTGAAAGCGGAAAGGGTGAATCGAGCGACTTGGCTGAGCTGGAACATAGTGGTCTCCGGGGGGTGGCGCATGCCGTGATGGCCTGCTGCAGAGCGCACTTTATTTTTTGCATCGCAGTTGATAAAGTCCGATTCAATTGACTATTTCTTGCGTAGATCGATGCAATGGACCGCCTGACCGCCGTGCACGTGTTCGTGGAAGTGGCAGGCCGCGGCAGCCTCACCCAGACCGCCGATCACCTGGAGATGTCCACCGCCATGGTCAGCCGCTACCTGGCGGCGGTGGAAGACTGGTTCGGCGCCCGCCTGCTGCACCGGACCACGCGCAAGGTCAGCCTCACCGACGCGGGTCTTGCGGCGCTGCCCGCCTGCCGACAACTGCTGGACATTGCGGCGGAGGCCCAGCACCTGGCGGCCGAACGCAGCCGCGAACCGGCCGGCCTGCTGCGTGTCGCCTCGTCCAGTTCATTTGCGGATGCCCAGCTGACTGCGGCCCTGGTCGACTTCCAGGGCCAGCACACCCAGGTGGAAGTGATGCTGTCGGTGGGTGACAAGGCCGCGGACCTGGTCGCGGAGCGGGTCGATCTGGCTGTGCGCATCACCAACAGCCTGGACCCGGTGACGATTGCGCGGCCGCTGGCGCGCTGCCGGTCGATGCTGTGCGCTTCACCCGCCTATCTGGCGCGGCATGGTGTGCCGCGCGTGGCCGAAGACTTGCACCAGCACCGCTGCATTGCACATGCCTTCGGCATCGGCAAGCAGTACCGCTTCACACGCGGCAGCGAGACAGTCACCGTGCCGGTCGACTGGACCTTCCACACCAACGAGACCGCCGTGCTGCGGCGCGCCGTGCTCTGCGGTGCGGGCATCAGCATGCTGCCCACCTACTACCTGGGAGACGACCTGCGCGCGGGCCGCCTGGTGCACCTGCTGCCCGACCACGAGCCGGACGTGCTGGGCATCCACGCCATCTACCTGTCGCGTCAGCACCAGCCGCTGGCACTGCGCCTGCTGGTGGACTTTCTGGCCGCGCGCTTTGCCGGGGAACACGCACCGTGGGACCTGGCGCTTGAGGCGCCGATCCCGGTTTGAACTTCAAGAGGCGCTCAGCGCGTCGCACCGGCCTCGGCCTGCCAGGCTTGCGGCACCGTGATAACGACGATGTTCATCGCACGGCCATCGGGCGACAGCATCGCGCTCTGGATCTGGATGCGCTTGCCGTCGGCGCTGAAGGTGGGGTGCGTGTGGTCGCGTGCGGTCTCTTTGTGACCGGCGCTCAGCAGGCGCAGCTGGCCCGTACGCCTGTCCAGCAGGAACAGGCGCCGCGCGAAGTCGTCGCCCACGGCCCAGCGGCCGTCGGGTGAGCCGTGCACGTGCCACAGGCCGCTGCCGGATGTCGTCTGCGCTTCTATGCGCATCTCGCGTGTGCGCAGGTTGACGATCGCCAGGCCGGTCGGCCGTTCGCGCGTGCCGCTGGGGCCCCAGGCCGCTTCCTGGCCGGGGTTGGCGCCTTCCCAGCTGGTGCCCGACGGCCCCGATGCAGCCACCGCAGGAATCAGCCGGTGGCCCATGATGGCCATGGCCACTTCGTCGCGCGAGATCACCGCTTCGTGCGTGATCCACTCGTACACGGACTCCGGGTACAGCGGACGCAGGCCCGTGCCGTCACCACGGACCGTCCAGGTGCGCTGCGGCGACTTGCCGCCGGTTTCCCAGCTGAAGACCAGTTCGCCCGGCTGCCA
This sequence comes from Betaproteobacteria bacterium, assembly GCA_031411215.1. Taxonomy (GTDB): domain Bacteria; phylum Pseudomonadota; class Gammaproteobacteria; order Burkholderiales; family Burkholderiaceae_C; genus Rubrivivax. Next base: position 1,327 of record JANOAM010000287.1, on the reverse strand, counting down.
AGGGTTGGCCTGGATGTGGCCGATCTGGAAGCCCACGCTCACCACGTGCTGGACCTGCCCGGTCTGGCGGTGCACACGTGCGATGCCGGTCGGCCCGGCGCCCATGTTGCGTGGGCCGAAGTTGGCTTCGGCCTTCATGCCCGGCGTCGCGTGGCGCAGCGCCGCGTCACGGCCGATGCGGAAGTAAAGCCACTGGCCGTCTGCATCCAGAGCGGTGTCGCCTTCGGCCTGCCAGTCGGCCGCCAAGGTCGCCATCACACGCTGGTATTGCGACTCGGGTTTCAGCTGTTTGCTGGCGCTGTCGGCAAAGAGCCGGTCCAGGTCCACTTCCACCGCCTGCATGGCCCGTGACTCGCCACGTGAGTCGCCACGCACGGGCGGCTTGCTGCCCGGCACGTCCCGCAAAAACACCAGGCGGTTGGCGCGGGTGTCCAGGTTCAGCATGCCGCTGTAGCCGCCTTCGGTAGCCTGCACCATGTCGCCGCTGGCTTCGTTGACGGCGATGGCCTCGCGGCCCGCGCGGTCCGATCGGAACACCAGCCACTGGCCGTCAGCCGTCCACTGCGGGTGCGTGGGGTAGATCTTGGAGTCGCCACGCGGTGTGCTGGTCAGGAAGACCAGCGGCACACCGGTCACCGGGTCGGGCACGACGCGGCGTTCAGAAGGGAAGCGTTGGCCGATCTGGGCCAGCGCGGGCAAGGCCACGGCAGCGAACATGGCCAGCGTCAACCAGCGGGCGAACAGGGTGGTAGAGGTCTTCAGGGTGTTCATCATGGCGGTGGCAACTCTAGACAGGCAGCGTCGCCGCGTGAACCGGGTGAGGCCCAGGGTGGGCCAATCAATCATCGGCGTGAGCAGTTGCGCTGCCGCCGCGCGGCACGGGCACAAGCGCAGTAGGCTCGCTGCGCAGCAGCTTGCGCGCTTTGCCGTGCTTTCCCGCGCTTGGCCGTATTCCACGACAGGACCATGAACAAGAGACAAACCGCTTTGCCGCCCCGCCTGCTGCGCCGCCGCACCGCGCTGGCCCACCTGGCCACGCTGGGCAGCGCAGGCGCCATGCCCTGGCTGGCCGGCTGCGCCAGCACGGTGGCGGCGCCCGCATCAAAGCCCACGGCGCCCGCCACGCCGGCCGCGGTGAGCACCGACCCACGCTCGCCGCCGCTGGTGCTGCCCGAACCCGCCAACGCGGCACTGCCTTCGCTGGTGCTGATCGGCGACTCCACCGTGCGCAACGGCCGCAACGACGGTCAGGGCCTGGGGCCCGTGGGGCAGTGGGGCTGGGGCCATGTGCTGGAAAGGCTGCTGGACACGTCGCGCATCAACGTGG
>JANOAM010000286.1:0-4130 GCA_031411215.1 Betaproteobacteria bacterium | reverse complement strand
GATCGGCTCTTTGGCGATCTTCATGATCTTGCGGATCTTGTCTTCCGGGATCTCCATCTTCTCGGCCAGCGTGGGCGCGTCCGGCTCGTAGCCGAATTCCTGCAGGTGCTGGCGTGAGATGCGGTTCATCTTGTTGATCGTCTCGATCATGTGAACCGGGATGCGGATGGTGCGCGCCTGGTCCGCAATACTGCGCGTGATGGCCTGGCGTATCCACCACGTGGCATAGGTCGAGAACTTGTAGCCGCGGCGGTATTCGAACTTGTCCACCGCCTTCATCAGGCCGATGTTGCCTTCCTGGATCAGGTCCAGGAACTGCAGGCCGCGGTTGGTGTACTTCTTGGCAATGGAGATCACCAGGCGCAGGTTGGCCTCGATCATCTCCTTCTTGGCGTCACGAGAGGCGCGTTCGCCCTCGTTCATCTTGCGGTTGATTTCCTTCAGGTCTTCCAGCGGCACCACGGCGCGGGACTGCAGGTCGGTCAGCTTCTGCTGCAGTTCCTGCACCGCCGGCAGGTTGCGCTGCAGGATGGACGCGAAAGGCTTGCCGCTGGCAATTTCCTTTTCCGCCCACTTCAGGTTCATCACGTTGGGCGGGAAGGTCTTGATGAAGTGGTCCTGCGGCATGCCGCACTTGTCGACAACGATCTTGCGGATCTCGCGCTCATAACGCCGAACGTCATCGACCTGGCTGCGCAGGATGTGGCACAGCTTCTCGATGGTCTTGACGGTGAAGCGGATCGTCATCAGGTCTTCGCTGATGGCGTGCTGGGCCTTGTTGTAGGAGGGGCTCTTGTAGCCTTCCTTCTCGTAGGCCTTGCGCATCTTGTCGAAATGCGTGCGCAGGCCTTCGAACTTCACCAGCGCGGCCTTCTTCAGCTCTTCCAGCTTCTTGGTCAGCGCCTTGCTGCCGCCCTGGCCGTCGTCGTCGTCTTCTTCGTCGAATTCGTCGAAGTCTTCTTCGGCGACGTAGTCGTCGGCTTCGTCGCTGCTGATGAAGCCGTCCACGGCCTCGCTGATCTGCATGGTGCCGGCGCCGATCTTGTCGGCATAGGCCAGGATTTCCGCGATCGTCGTCGGACTGGCGCTGATGGCCAGCATCATGGCCTGCAGGCCACCTTCGATGCGCTTGGCGATTTCGATTTCGCCTTCACGGGTCAGCAGTTCCACCGTGCCCATTTCGCGCATGTACATGCGCACCGGGTCGGTGGTGCGGCCGAATTCGCTGTCCACGGTGGACAGGGCGGCTTCGGCGGCTTCTTCGGCTTCTTCTTCCGTGGCCGTGGTGGTGCCACCGCCGGCGACCAGCAGAGTGGCCGCGTCAGGCGCCTGCTCATACACCGCGATGCCCATGTCATTGAGCATGGAGATGATCGCTTCGAGGATTTCCTCGTTGATCAGCTTCTCGGGCAGGTGGTCGTTGATTTCCTGGTGCGTCAGGAAGCCACGCGTCTTGCCCATCTTGATGAGCGTCTTCAGCTCTGTGCGGCGCTTGGTGGCTTCCTCTTCGCTGAGGGTGGTCTCTTCCAGACCGAATTCCCGCATCAGCGCGCGCTCCTTGGCGCGGCTGACCTTCATGCGCAGCGGTTTGGCCTTTTCGGTCTTTTCGTCGGCAACCACTTCGACGACTTCGGCCTCGACTTCACCTTCGATTTCGGATTCGATGTCGCCCAGGTCCACCTCTTCAACCACCTCGGCCTTCTTGCCCTTGCCCTTGGGTTCCGGCTTGGCCGGCGCTGCCTTGGCTGCGTGCTTGCCGCCCTTGGCAGCAGGCTTGGCTGACTTGGCGGCTTCTTCCTTGTTGGGCTTGGCGCTGACTTTGGCGTCGGCCCTGGCGGGTGCGGCCTTGCCAGGCTTGGCCTTCTCTTCGGCGGCCGGCTTGGCGGCGCCCTTGACGGGCTTGTGATCGGCCACAGGCTTGGTTGCGGGCTTGGCGGCAGGCGCGGGCTTCTTGGCGGTCATGCGGTTCCTCGGGAGCAGTGGATCAACGGCGGAACCCGGTGCAGCGGTCCGCCCACGGCAGGGCCGGAGATGGACTGGCAGGAGTGGGTGCGCAGGTTCGAGTGACGAGTCCGGAGGGGGCGTCCCTCGGAACTGTTCGGCTGGCAGTCCTTGCGGAAGTGAGTGGCCTGTTGCCCTTATCAAAGGCGCCCTGATCAGGGGCTGGCCGGTGCCGGAGGTGCTGCTGTCTCTCGTGCCGTTGTGGTCAGCCGAGGATTATACCCAAGTCTGCTGCTGTGGCGCGGTCAGCCAGCCTGCGTGAAGCCCGTGGCCTTGATCGTGGCGATCTGTTCCATCAGGGCCTTGTAGCGCTGAAGGTCCTCCGCCGAGGGCGAGCCTGCGACGATGGCGTCGGCCTCCTGCTTCAGCAGTTCGTGCCAAAGCCGCGCAACCACACTGCGCAGGCCGTCGAAGCTGTACGCCTCGTCGCCCAGGCCGCTTTCGACCCACTGCTGCGCCTGGCCGGCCCAGGGTTCGCCCTGCATGGCTTCGCACAAGACCGCCCAGGGCAGGGGTCCGTGTTCTTCGGCCTGCCGTTCCAGCCAGCGCACGACGTCGCCGTGGCTGCCGCCGAGCTCGTGCAGCATCTGCTGGTCATCGCCGGCCAGCTGCTGCCACCAGTCGGCATGCTGCAGCAGCAGCCGCACCGCCACGTCGGCAGGCCCAGCGGGCTTGGCCCGGATGGAGCCTTTGCGCAGCAACTTGAGTGGCCCTTGCTGGGGCCGGGGTGGCGGTGCCGTACCCACCCACAGCGTCGACAGGTCCGTCAGATCCAGCTGCGCCTGCCTGGCCAGTTCCGGCAGCATCTGCCGCTTCAGCGCGCCTTCCGGCAAGGCCAGCCACAGTGGTTTGGCTTGCGCCAGCATGCGGCTGCGGCCTTCGGCGGCGGCCATGTCCGTGCCTTCACTGGCCTGTTCGACCATCTGCCGCGACAGGGGCACAGCCACTGTGACTTGCTGTTCGAAGGCGGCTGCACCCAGTTCGCGCACGTAGCTGTCGGGGTCATGTTCCGGCGGCAGGAACAGGAAGCGTACGGTGCGCAGGTCCGTGGCGTGGGGCAGGGCGGCTTCCAGCGCGCGGCCCGCAGCCCTGCGACCGGCGGCGTCGCCGTCGAAGCTGAAGACCACGCTGTCGGTGAAGCGGAAGAGTTTCTGCACATGGTCGGCCGTGCAGGCGGTGCCCAGCGTGGCCACGGCGTTGGGGAAGCCGCTCTGCGCGAGCGCCACCACGTCCATGTAGCCCTCCACCACCAGCGCGTAGCCCTTGTCGCGCAAGGCCTGGCGCGCTTCGAAGAGACCGTAGAGCTCGCGGCCCTTGCTGAAGACCGGTGTCTCGGGCGAATTGATGTACTTGGGCTTGCTGTCGTCCAGTACACGGCCACCAAAGCCGATGACTTCGCCGCTGACACCGCGTATGGGAAACATCACACGTTCGCGGAACCAGTCGTAGCGGCCACGGTCCTGAGAAGGTGTTGCACCCTCGTCTTCGGCGTCACGTTGCCGAACCAGGCCGGCCTCTTCGAGCAGCGGGTCGTCATAGGCGGGGAACACACCGGCCAGTGTCTTCCAGCCCGGCGGCGCAAAGCCCAGGCCGAAGCGTGCCGCAACCTGGCCTGTGAGGCCGCGGGCCTTCAGGTAGTCGATGGCGCGCGGGCTGGCCTTCAGCTGCGCACGGTAGAAGTCCGCGGCCTTCGCCAACACCTCACCCAGCGACAGCCGCCGCTGCCGCAGCGTGTCGCGGCGTTCGCGTTCGTCGGGGCTGACCTGCTCTTCCGGCACGCTCATGCCCACACCACCGGCCAGGTCGCGGACCGATTCAATGAAGCTCAGACCCAGGTGCTCCATCAGGAACTTGATGGCGTCGCCGCTGGCGCCGCAACCGAAGCAGTAATAGAACTGCTTGGACGGGGTCACTGAAAAGCTGGGCGACTTCTCGCCATGGAAGGGGCACAGGCCCATGAAGTTGGCGCCGCCGCGCTTCAACTCCACATGGCGGCTGACGACTACGACGATGTCAACGCGCTCCAGCAGATCCTGCAGGAAGCCAGGCGGGATCACACGCCGCGCCGTCCGACGCCGGGGTCGATGATGGGCGTGGCCATGGGCACAACAGGCGGCCCCGCCGGCGCA
>JANOAM010000285.1:0-9333 GCA_031411215.1 Betaproteobacteria bacterium | reverse complement strand
CGCGGCTGGTCGTTGAAGCGGCACAGTTGAATCGCGAGTTGGGTGATCCGACAAAAGCCGCCAAGCGGGAGTTTGTGTAAATGTCCGCCCCCACCATTGCCGCCCTGTGCTTCTCTGTCGCCCTTCTGGTGACCACCGCCTACTTCCTGATGGGCTCTGTGCCCTTGCTGGTGCTGCGGCACGACACGCCCGTGGACGCGCGTTTCATACGCGGCTTCTTCAACACCTACTACCTGGCTGCGATGTTCACCGCCGCGGCCACCGCGCTGAGCTTCGCGCTGGCAGGGCGCCTGGGCTTTGCGGCCGGTGCGGCTTGTCTGGCGGCCCTGGCCGGGTTCTTGCGCTGGAAGGTCATTGGCAAGATGGACGCGCTGCGCACGCAGATACCGGCGGACGCCTCCGACGCCATCCCGGGTTTTCGCAAGACGCACTTGACGGCCATCGGCATCAATCTGGTTCAACTGGTGGTCGTGCTGTGGGGCATCACCAGCTTTTCAGTGTCGTTCGCAAAGTGATGTCCAGCCCCTCACAAAAGGCAGTCCCGGCATGAAGCACCTGCGTCGCATCCTGGTCCTGGGCGCGCTGACCGCAGCGCTCAACCCCGCCTGGGCTGAACTGTCCGATGCCGAGAAGCGCATCGTCGAAGCCGTCAAGGCGCGCTCCCCCGCAGCGCTGGTGCTGCTGGAGAGGTCCGTCAACATCAACAGCGGCACGCTCAACACCGAAGGCGTCAAGGACGTCGGCCGGCTCTTCCGCGCCGAACTGGACGACCTGGGCTTTGCCACCCGCTGGGTGGACATGCCGACGTCCATGCAACGCGCCGGGCACCTGGCGGCCAAGCGCGAAGGTACGCAACGCACGCAAGGCAAGAAGCTGTTGCTGCTGGGGCACATGGACACCGTGTTTGAGCCCTTCAGCCCGGTCGCCGCGTGGAAGGTGGACGGGCGGCGCATCCACGGCCAGGGTGTGTCGGACATGAAGGGCGGCGTGGTGATCATGCTGGAGGCCTTGCGCGCGCTGAAGAGCGCGGGCGTGCTTGACGGCGCCGAAGTGGCGGTGCTGCTGACCGGTGATGAAGAGAGCGTCGGCCAGCCGATCACACAGGCCCGCGCGGACCTGATCGACATGGCCCGGAAGAGCGACGTGGTGCTGTCGTTCGAAGGCATGGGGGTGGACGTCAATGGCGACGAATCGGTGGCCATCGCCAGGCGCGGCGCCGGGTCGTGGGTGCTGACGGTGACCGGCAAACAGGGCCACTCGTCGGGCATCTTCGGCACCAACGCGGGCTTTGGCGCGGCCTATGAACTGGCACGCGCCGTCAATGCGTTTCGGGAACAGCTGATCGAGCCCGGCCTGACCTTCAGCACCGGCGTCATGCTGGCCGGCACGGACGTGGACTTTGACGTGACACAAGCGCGCGGCACAGCGTCCGGCAAGGGCAACATCATTCCGCCCAAGGCCCTGGCGCGTGGCGACCTGCGCGCGCTAACGGCCGAACAGCGTGACCGTGCGCGCAGCCGCATGCGTGAAGTCGTGGCGCAGAGCCTGCCCGGCACGTCCGCCACCATCACCTTCGCCGAGTCCTACCCGCCCATGGCGGCCACGCCCGCCAACCAGGCGCTGCAGGAGTTCTATTCGCAGCTGAGCGTCGAACTGGGTTATGGCAAGGTGAAAGCGGCCAACCCGGAGTCACGCGGGGCTGGTGACGTGCAGTTCGCCGCGCCGTACGCAGCGGCGCTGGATGGCCTGGGTGCGACGGGCGGCGGTTCGCATTCGCCGTTCGAGTACCTGAATCCGGACTCGATAGCCAAGAACGCGATCCGCGCGGCGGTCATGATCTACCGGCTGACACGCTGACTGCACACGCCGATTGCATACGCTGACTGCACACGCTGTTCACACCTGACGGGACTCCCATGCCCCTGCTTGGATCCGCCGCCATGCTGCTGTCGTTCGACGTCGCCACAGATGCGACGGCCGAGCACGACCACTGGCATACCTATGAACATCTGCCCGAAAGACTGTCGATCCCGGGCTTCCTGCGCGGCACCCGTTGGGTCGCGGCCAGTGGGCAGCCCCGGTACATGGTGCTGTACGAGGTGGCGTCGCTGGCCACCTTGACTTCAGCGGCCTATGTGGAACGGCTCAACGCGCCCACGCCCTGGACCACGCGCACGATGGTCCACTACCGCGGCATGACACGTGGCTTGTGCTCGCTGGTCCACAGCGTCGGCTTTGGTTTTGGACGGCTGGCTTTGCTGGTCAAGTTCACGCCGCAGCAAGGCACCGCTGATGCGGTCCACGAATGGCTTGGGTCCGACGTGCTGCCGGGCTTGCCTTCCCAACAGGGCCTGGGCAGCGCGCACCTGCTGCAGGGTGCCGCCACGGCAATCATGACCAATGAACAACGGATCCGCGGGGCGGACGGCACGGTCGATTCCGCGTTGATCATCACCGCCCACGACGAAGCTGCGCTGAAGCGCGCCGGCGATCAGATCACCGGCGCCGCAGGCCTGGTGCAGCGTGGCGCCACCAACATCAGCAGCGTCGTCTATGCCATGCACTACTCGCTGTCCTGCACGGAGATCAGCAAGAGAGCCCCATGACAAGCACCACCCTGTTCCAGGCGCTGGGCGGCGCTGCCGGCGTTGTCCGTCTCGCACATGCCTGGCATGAACAAGTCTTGGCCGACGAGATCGTGGCGCACGCTTTTAGCCACGGCTTCCACCCGCAGCACACCGAACGCCTGGCGGCCTACTGGGGCGAGGCCTGGGGTGGACCGCTGGCGTACAGCCAACACCTCGGCAACGAAACAGCCGTGGTTCGCATGCACAGCGGCCATGGGCCACACGAAGAAATGGACCGTCGCGCCATTGACTGCTTTGACCGCGCCATGGACGACGTGGGCTTGACCGATCCTGCCCTCCGAAGTGCGCTCCACGCCTACTTCGCCTGGGCCACAACGACCACCATGTCGGCCTACCCCAAGGGCGCAGGCGATGTGCCCGAGGGCTTGCGCATTCCCCGCTGGTCGTGGGACGGTCTGCAAACCTGACGGCCTCCAGGAGGCTTTCAGCACCCAGCTTGCTGCCACCCGCCTGCGCTCCTTTCAGGCATTGTGTAGACTCTTGTGCAAGGAGCTACACATGGCCACCAATCTAGCTATCGACCCGGATCTGCTCGACCGAGCCCTTGAGGTGAGCGGTGAGCGCACAAAACGGGCCGCCGTCACGAAGGCATTGGAGGAGTTCATAGCTCGCCGGCAGCAGCGCCGCGTCCTGGAACTGATGGGTAAGCTCGAATGGGACAACTCTTTCAGCTACAAGGCTGAGCGCTCCCGGAAGTGAGCATCCTTGTTGACACGAGTGTCTGGTCGCTCGCTCTTAGGCGCGACTCATCTGCCAGCGAGCCCGAAGTACAGGCCTTGGTAGAGGCACTTGCCGGTTCTGACGTCGTCGTCACGACAGGCCTCGTGCTCCAGGAACTGCTGCAGGGTTTCGCCGGGCCGAAGGCGGCCGCGGCAATCGTCGAACGATTCAGCGCTCTCGCGCTTGTGCAGCCCGATCGGGACGACCACATCGCGGCCGCCGAGCTCAGGAACAAGTGCCGAAGGTCTGGAGTACAGCTTGGTACGGTGGACGCCCTGATCGCACAACTGTGCATACGGAACGGACTTACTCTGCTGACCTCAGACCAAGACTTCTCGCACGCGGCGAAGCACTGTGAACTCAAGGTCTGGTCAAGCAGAACCAAGAAGTGAGGTTCGCATGAAGGTTCTGCGCTCTGGTGCTGGGGTCATTGCGGGTTATGCGCTGTTTGCCGCCGCGGCCTTGGCCTTCTTCAAAGTGCTGCACCAGGACCCCCATCAGCCGCCCCCTTGAAGGAAATACCCATGCAGGAACGAACGGGAGCTTGCCTTTGCGGCGACATCAAGTACCGCCTGAGCGGTGAACCCGTCGTCTCCAGAATCTGTTGGTGCAGGGACTGCCAGCACCTGGCGGGCAATGGAACCGCCAACGCCATCTTCCCCTCGGCAGCGATCGAAATCACCGGCAAACCCGCCGAGTACACCAGCGTCGCCAACAGCGGCAACCAGGTGCGCCGCCGGTTCTGCCCACGGTGCGGCAGCCACCTGTTCGCGGACAACACCGGCCGGCCAGGCCTGACGGTGGTGCGAACGGGCACGCTTGACGATCCATCGTCCATCCGTCCGGTGGCCAACATCTGGGCGTCGAGTGCGCCAGCCTGGGCCTGCCTGGACCCTGCACTGCCCAGCATCGAGCAGCAGCCCCAGGCGGTTCAACCCCCACCCAGCGCGGCCTGACCCATGTCCCCCGCGCCGACGCTCCACTTCTTCTGCGGCAAGGCCGGCGCGGGCAAGACAACCGTCGCGTCACGCTTGGCGCAGGACCACGGCGCGATCCTGATATCCGAAGACATCTGCATGCTGCGCCTGTTCGGGGACCAGATGAAGACCTTCGATGACTACGTCCGCTTGTCCACGCGGCTGAAGGACGTCATCGGCCCGATCGCCACCGACCTGTTGGAAGCCGGTCAGTCCGTGGTGCTGGACTTCCAGGCCAATACCAAGGCCGGTCGCAGCTGGTTTCGTTCGGTTTTCGAACAAGCAGGCGCTGCGCATGTGCTGCACTTTGTGGACACGCTAGACGAGACTTGCCTCACGCAGATCGCCAAGCGCAACCTGGAACGGCCCGAAGGTTCCCATCATTTGACGGAGGCGGATTTCATCCACGTCTCGTCCTTCTTCCAGGCACCGGAAGCGGCCGAAGGTTTCAACGTCTTGGTCTACACGCCCAATTGAGCGGGCATCAGAGAAGGGAAACGCCCATGATCTCTGCCAGCTGCCATTGCGGTGCCGTCAAAGTCGAAGTGCCCAGAAAGCCCCGCTCCCTGACGAACTGCAATTGTTCGATGTGCCGGCGCTACGGCGTTCTCTGGGCCTACTACAAGGACAGTGAGGTCAAGCTGATCGCACCCGTTGGGGCGACGGACAGCTACAGCTGGGGGCCGAACACGCAGAAGTTCATCCGGTGCAAAGCCTGTGGATGCGTCATGCAATGGAAGAAACACCAGGTGGGCGCGCAGACGTGGACAGGTGTCAACGCCAGGAACTTCGACCCCGAACAACTGGGCAACGTGCGCATACGGCTGCTGGACGGCGCGAAGACCTGGAAGTACCTGGGCTGAAGCTTCGCGCAACGGATGAGCCCCCTTGGTCTGGCTTGCTGCGTAAGCCACCAAGTCAACTGGAACCTCCATGCGCCGCACATCCGCCCTGCTGTCCCTTTTTGCGGCACTCACGCTGACCTGGTTGGCCACAGACGCCAGCGCTGCCAGCAACCCCGTGAACGAACAGTTCACCGCCATGAGTCCAGACGACCGCGGCCAACGCATCGCCACGATGCTGGCGTCTCGTGGACAGGCCTGCTCCTCCATCCGCCGCGAGTTGTTCCAGGGCCAGTTGCCGGACGGCACGGCGCTGTGGTCCTTCAGTTGTGTTGCCGGCGCTGACCACCAACTCGTCATTCTTGCCAACCAGGACATCCGGCTCATCGCCTGCGAGGACGTGGCCAAGAATCCGAACTTGCTGGCTTGCTTCGTAAAGGTCCCAAGCAAGTAGCGGCCCGTTCACCGCTTCTGACGAAACAGGGCCGTCAGCAACTTCGCGGCAAACGACAGGCTCACTTCGAACAGTGCCGCAAGGGCGCACTCGACCAGACCGGTCGCCCACTCCTTCAATGCCTTTGTGCGTTCAAACATGCCAACCTCCGCAACCACATGCATGGCGGTGATGCACCGCTTGGGCGCGAAGACTAGTGAACCCTAGGGTTTTCAGCATCAAGCATGCTGTGTACTACCGTTGGCCTATGCACGGCGGCGTGCCGCCATGAGGCGTTCTAAAGCGTCCTAAAGGCCCGGCCGGCACGGGTGAACGCAGGTCTACATTGCGTTCACCATGCCAAACACCCACCGCTTCGGCCGCTTCGAACTGCGCACCCAGGAACGCCTGCTCCTGCAAGACGGCGAAGCACGGCCCGTGGGCGCACGTGCACTGGACGTGCTGATTGCACTGCTGGACGCTGGCGGCGCGCTGGTCAGCAAGGACCAGTTGCTGCAACAGGCCTGGCCGGGCCTGGTGGTGGAAGAGGCCAATGTGCATGTGCAGGTCTCGCAGCTGCGCAAGCTGCTGGGCGCGCGGGCCATCGCCACCGTGGCGCCGCTGGGCTACCGATTTGCCATGCCGCTGGACGGCCACGGCGGCCACTGCGCCACGCCGCACAACCTGCCGGCCGAACGCACACGCTTCATCGGCCGTGAAGCACCCCTGGACGATGCTGCGCAACGCCTGGGCCAGGCCCGCTTGCTGACGCTGGCCGGCATAGGCGGATGCGGCAAGACACGCCTGGCCTTGCGTCTGGCGGCCGAGCTGCAACCGCGCTTTCCGGACGGTGTGTGGTTTGTCGACCTGGCCGCGCTGGAAGACGGCAGCCAGGTGGCGCTGGCGCTGGCCCGTGTGCTGGCTGTGGCGCAGGCCGCCGGCACGTCCACGCAGGACCTGCTGGCCGCGCGGGTGCACGGCAGCACGATGCTGGTGGTGCTGGACAACTGCGAACACTTGCTGGACGCCGTGGCCGAACTGGCCACGCTGTTGCTGGCCGCGTCGGCCGATCTGCGTGTGCTGGCCACCAGCCGTGAAGCCCTGGGCCTGCCCGGCGAAAGTGTGATGCCGGTGCGCCCGCTGGCCCTGCCCCCCGCAGGCGCGCTGCCCGCCGCCGTGGCCCAGGCCGAAGCGGTGCGCCTGTTCTGCGACCGTGCAAGAGACGCCCTGCCCGGCTTTGCGGCCGAAGGCGAAGCGCTGGCCACGGCTGCCGCGATCTGCCGCCGTGTCGACGGCATCCCGCTGGCCATTGAACTGGCTGCAGCGCAGCTGCGTGTGCTGGCGCCGGCCCAGGTGCTGACCCTGCTGGAAGAACGCTTCCAGCTGCTGGTGGGCAGCCGCCGGTCGCTGCCACGACAGCAGACGCTGCATGCCGTGGTGAGCTGGAGCTGGGACCGGCTGGCAGTCGGCGAACAGCACCTGCTGTCCGCGCTGGCCCTGTGCAGCGGTGGCTGCGACCTGGCGACGGCCGCTGCGCTGCAGGGCGAGGCGGATGCGCCGGTGGCGTTGGTGGAAGGACTTGGCCGGCTGCAGGCGTTGTCGTTGTTGCAGGTCGAACATGCCAGCCCAAAAGCCGGCCAGGCCACGGCGCGCTACACCCTGCTGGAAACGGTGCGCCAATTCGCGCTGGAGCAGTTGCACGGCAGCGGCCTGGCCGCGCCCCTGCGCCAGCGCCACGCCGCGCACTTCCTGGCGCTGGCAGAAGCCGAAGAGCGCCGCTTGATGGAAGCCCCGGACCCCGGCCGTGTCATCGAACACCTGGACGCCGAACGCGACAACCTGCTGCAGGCGCTGGCCTGGTGCCGACAGAGTGGTGACAGCCCCAGCGAGCTGCGCCTGGTCGTGGCACTGCGCCACTACTGGGGCGCACGTGGGCTGCTGCCACTGGGCCACGAGCTGAGCATAGCCGCGCTGTCGCGTGCACCGGCCACACCGCCCAGCAGGGAACGCTGCGCGGCGCTGGCCGCTGCAGCGCAACTGGCGCAGTGGATGGGCCGTCGCGAAGAAGCCGCCGCGCTCATCCAGCAACAGGTGGCCGCTGCACGCGCCTTGGGCGACGACGAAATGCTGGGTGCGGGCCTGTACCTGCAGGGTGAGCAGCATCGTGCGCTGGGCGATCTGGACGCGGCTTCGCGCAGCCTGCAGGAGGCCTGCGAAGCCTCACGCCGCTGCGGTGACCAGCGCCGCCTGGGCAACGCGCTGGGCGGCCTGGCCACGGTGGCGCGTGTGGCCGGCCGCATGGAAGAAGCCTGGCAGCGCTGCCTGGACCTGCTGGCGCTGCGGCGCAGCCAGCCGCACCGCTTTGGCGTGGGCGTGGCGCTGCTGAATTGCGGCTCCATGGCTGTCGAACGCCAGCACGCCGAACTGGCGCAGCCCTACCTGGCGGAAGCCTTGCAGATCGGCCGGGAAGTCCATTCGCGCTACCTCACGCAGGCCCTGGTCACCGGCACGGCGGAATGGGCCGTGCTGACCGGTGACGTGGCCCTGGCCACGCGGCTGAATGCCGCCGACCGGGCCCAGCGCCGCCTGCTGCAGATGCCGCTGGACGCCGAAGGCACGGCGCAGCAGGCCGCGCAACTGGAAGACGCCCGCAGCAGCTTGGGGGATGTGCGCTGCGCCGCCGAGACCGAAGCCGGCAGCGTGGTCACGCATGAAGAGACGCTGGCCTGGGCGGCCGTGGCCTTGGGTGCTAAGGCTTCGCCTTGACCGGCAGCACATCACCCTTCATGCCCAGGCTGAGTTCGCGCCTGAATTCGGCCGAGTCCAGCGTGATCAGTCGCCCGTCGGGCAGCCCGACCATGCCGCCTTCGGTCAGGCGGACGGACGCCAGGATCTGCGGCCGGCCCTGCTGGATGACGGCGAAGTAGCTCGCCCGGGTCAGGTCACCGAAAAAGTCGTAGCTGACTGAACCCAGCAACTCCGGGAAGCTCTTGGCGTCAAAGAGCGTGTTGCGCATGGCTTGCAGGAACAGCGCCTGGTCCAGCTTGCCCGCGACCTCCAGCCCGGCCTTCAGCATCTGCACGGCGAAGAAACCCTTGATCGCGTTGATGTCCGGCCTTGCCTTGTAGCGCGCCTCAAAACGTTTGACGAAGGCCTGCATCTGCGGGTTGGGCGCATCGGCGGACGTGTTCATATGCACCAGCACACCTTCAGCCGCACCCAACGCGCCTTCAATGACCTTCTGCGAAGCGACCAGGCCGTCGGCAACGATGGGTTTGTCGAAGCCCTGCTTCTTCAATTCCTTCAGCGCTTCAATGGATTCGGTTTCGGTGGTGTACAGCAGCAGGACGTCGTTCAACAGCGCGCGGCCGTCACGCCCGAAGTCGTTTTCGATCCACAGCAGCCCCACCTTCTTGGCACCCAGCCCGTAGGACACCAGCGCGCCCAGCCGCGGCGCGGACCCGGCCTGCGACAGCGACGTGCGCAGCAAGGAAGGGTGGAACTTGCGCGTCAGCGAAGCCGCCTCGCCACTGGTGAAGTGGGGAATGGCGGCGGGCGCGCTGTACTTCATGGCCACGGCCGTGATGCCGGAGAACTGCGGCCCGAAGATGGCGAAGGGCTTGCCGGCGACGGCCTTCTGCGCGGCTTCGGCCGCAGCCTCGGGCGAGGTGTCGATGTCGAACTGCGTCAGCACCAGCCGCTGCCCCAGGACG
>JANOAM010000284.1:0-4821 GCA_031411215.1 Betaproteobacteria bacterium | reverse complement strand
AGACGCCTTCCGTGCCAGCGCGGGACCGGAGTTGCGTCGGGTGACCCTGATGCAGGCCGACACCGCCGTCACGGCCGACCTGCCGCCCGCCAACCACGAACGTTATGCCTGGGGCCGTGCTCTTGGGCGCGAAACGCTGGATGGCCTGCTGCTGGACCAGGCCTGCGCCGCCGGTGCGACCTTGTTTCAGCCGTGGGCCGTGCAGGCCATCCTGGGCACGGCCGGGGCCTGGCATTGCGAGCTTCGTGCGCTGGAGTCCACAGCACTGCTGCGACTGCGCGCGGCGGTCGTGATCGACGCGCACGGTTCGTGGGAAGACCTGCCCACGGATCGGCCGCGGCGCCGTCTTGCACGCAGCGCCGCCGACCTGTTCGCCTTCAAGGCCAACTTCACCGGCGCGTCCTTGCCCGAGGGCGAAATCAGCGTGCTGGCCCTGGACGGCGGCTATGGGGGCATGGTGGTGGCCGACGGCGGGGTGACCACCGTGGCCTGTTGCATTCGCCGCGACCGCCTCAGCGCACTGCGCATCTCGTCACCTGGCCTGCGTGCAGGCGTTGCAGTGCAAGCCTGGCTGCAGCGTGAGTGCGGTGGCGTGCGACGGGCGCTGCACGGTGCCGTGCGTGACGGTCACTGGTTGACCTCCGGGCCGCTGGATCCGGGCGTGCACCTCGCGGCCGATGACGGCATCTTCAGGATCGGCAACGCCGCAGGTGAAGCGCACCCGATCCTGGGTGAAGGCATGAGCATGGCGCTGCAGTCCGCCGCGTTGCTGGGCTCGGTGCTGCTCGGCCCGTCGGGCACCGCTTCGGTTCCCGTTGGCCGCGACCAGGCCGGGCTGCAGCAGCGCTATGCGACCGCCTGGCGCAAGGCGTTTTCGCCCCGCCAGCGGCTGGCGGCTGTCTTTGCCCACCTGGCGATGCGGCCACGCAGCGCGCAGGCGCTGATCAAACTGGCGGGGATCTGGCCCGGGCTGCTCACTTGGGGCGCGCGCTGGGGCGGGAAGGTCCGTTACGCCGAACACACGGGCCTGTCCGGGCTTCGACCTGCCGCCGAATCCGCACCTGTCGCCGCCCAGGCCGCACGCGTTCTCCGATACCCGCCACGAGAGGAATCGACATGACCACCACCTTTGAACGCCTGTGCGCCCTGCTGGTGAATGACCACCAGCTGGCGCCGGACCGCCTGACGATGGACGCGCCGCTGGAGAGCCTGGGCATCGACTCCCTGGGCACCGTTGAACTGCTGTGGAACGTCGAAGACGTCTTCCAGATCAAGTTGCCCTCGGAACCGGTGGAATTGCCGACCCTGGGTGACGTCGTTCGCTACGTCGATGCACTGGTGGCCAGTCAAGGCCTGCGGCCAGCTTCGGCCCCCGTTGCGACCAGCCTGCAAGCGTCGTGAGGCGGGTGGCCGTCAGCGGGATCGGCGTCATATCGCCGCTGGGAAACAGCGCACAAGATGTCATGGCCTGCGCGCGTGCCGGCCGGTCGGGGGTCCGTCGCCTGGACATCGCCTTCGCGAGCCGCCTGGCGGCGCCGATCGCCGCCACGGCCGCCATCGACGACAAGCACGGGCTCGACGCCGGCAAGGCGCGCATGCTGGACCGGTTCAGCCTGTTCGCGCTGCTTGCAGCCAACCAGGCCGTGCAAGGGTCCAGCGGTGCGTTGGCGGGCGTCGACCGCACGCGGGGTGGTGTGTTCGTCGGCACCGGCATGGGCGGCACGCACACGATGGACAGCGGCTACCAGGCGCTCTACGGCGAAAACTCGGACCGCATCAAACCCTTCACCATCCTGATGGGCATGCACAACGCAGCGGCCGCCTGGATCGGGATCGAGCACGACCTTCGGGGGTCGAACATGACCTACTCCACCGCCTGCTCTTCGTCGACGGTGGCTATCGGTGAGGCCTGGATGCGGGTGGCCTGCGGCCAGCTCGAAGTCGCGATCGCGGGAGGCTCCGAGGCGCCGCTGTCACCCGGCTCGTTGAAGGCCTGGGAGGCCCTGCACACAGTGGCCACCGTGGACCCGGGGGACCCGTCGACTTCCTGCCGACCGTTTTCGAAAAATCGCAGTGGCATGGTGCTCGGCGAGGGCGCGGCCATGCTGGTCATCGAACCCTGGGAACGTGCGGTGGCGCGCGGTGCGCGCATCCTGGGCGAAATACTGGGCTATGGGCAGTCGAACGACGCCAGCCACATCACGCGCCCTAGCGTGGAAGGACAGGCCGCCGCCATGACGACGGCCCTGCAAGCGGCCCGCATCGAACCACAGGAAGTGGACGCCATCAATGCCCACGGCACGGGCACCCAGGCCAACGACCGCACCGAAACCGCGGCGATCCGCGTGGTGTTCGGTGACCGAGCCGGGCACATCCCCATCAGCGCCACCAAGGCGATGCACGGCCATCTGCTGGGCGCCGCCGGCGCGCTGGAATGTGTGCTGTCGCTGCTGGCGATGCAGCACGAGATCGCGCTGCCGACGATGCACCTGCAGCAGCCGGATCCCGACTGCGACCTGGACTATGTGCCCAACCTGGCACGCAAAGGCGTTGCGGCCCAGGTGATGCTGTCCAACTCATTTGCATTTGGAGGGACCAACGCGGTGCTCGTGTTGCGGCGGGGCGATCTTGAGGTCCCTGACCGCATCCGTGAGCATGCCTTCTGAGACCCAGCAACGTGCGGTCGAGCAAGCCCGCAGCTGAAGCGGGTGCAAAAGTCGCCGCCGCCCTGCGTGCCGCGGCCATCACGCCGCAGGCGCTGCTGTCCCTGCTGCGCGGCGCGGGCGCGGCCTGGCTCAGCGACCGCGCACCGACGATGGGCGCGGCGCTCGCGTACTACACGCTGTTCTCGCTGGCGCCGCTGCTGCTGATCGCCATCTCGGTCGCCGGCATGGTGTTCGGAACCGACGCGGCGCGCGGCGAGATCGTCGGCCAGTTGCGCGGCCTGCTCGGAGCCGACGGCGCCGCGGCCATCGTCGCGCTGCTGGACAACGTCAACCGCAGCGGGCAGTCGGCGCTGGGCACGCTGATCGGCGCGCTGCTGCTGGTGATCGGCGCCACCACTGTGTTTGCCGAGCTGCAGGATTCGCTGGACCACATCTGGCGGGTCGACACGCCGCCCAGCGGCGGCACAGTCTGGCAGTGGCTGCGCGCGCGCCTGCTGTCGTTCGGTTTGGTGCTGGGTGTCGGCTTCTTGCTGACCGTGTCACTGGCAGTGGGCGCAGCGCTCGCGGCCTGGGGGCGCTGGTGGGCGCCGATGTTCGGCGGTGGTGAAGCGCTGCTGCAGGCGGCCAACCACGGCCTGGGCTTCATGCTGACCGCGCTGCTCTTTGCGGCCATCTACAAGTGGATGCCGCACGCGCACATCGGCTGGCGCGACGTCGCGCTGGGCAGCGCCTTGACCGCCGCGCTGTTCACGCTGGGCAAGGCCTTGATCGGCCTGTACATCGGCAGCAGCGGCGTCGCCGCGGGTTTCGGTGCGGCCAGCGCCATCGTCGCACTGCTGGTCTGGGTCTACGGCTCGGCACAGGTGTTCCTGTTCGGCGCCGAGGTGACCTGGATGTTCGCGCAGCGCCACGGATCGCGGCGCCCTCTGGCGATTCCAGAGGGCACGCAGGACCCGGGTGCCGTTCCCGCTATTCGACCGTGACGGACTTGGCCAGGTTTCTGGGCTTGTCCACGTCCGTGCCGCGCGCGCAGGCGGTGTGGTACGCCAGCAGCTGCAGCGGCACCACGTGCAGGATGGGGCTCAGCGCGCCGTAGTGTTCCGGCATGCGGATCACGTGCACGCCGGGCTCGCTTTCGATCTGCGTGTCGCCATCGGCAAACACATAGAGCTGGCCACCGCGAGCACGCACTTCCTGCAGGTTGCTCTTGAGCTTGCCCAGCAGCGCGTCATTCGGCGCCACGGTGACCACGGGCATCT
Source organism: Betaproteobacteria bacterium (assembly GCA_031411215.1). Lineage (GTDB taxonomy): Bacteria > Pseudomonadota > Gammaproteobacteria > Burkholderiales > Burkholderiaceae_C > Rubrivivax. The sequence goes on along the minus strand of JANOAM010000284.1, from coordinate 896 downwards.
TGTCGGTGACCAGGGCCAGCGGGCCGTGTTTCAGCTCACCCGCCGGGTAGGCCTCGGCGTGGATGTAGCTGATCTCTTTCAGCTTCAGCGCACCTTCCATCGCAATGGGGTAGTGCAAGCCGCGACCCAGGAACAGGGCGTTTTCCATGCGCGCAAAGTCTTCCGCCCAGGAAATGATCTGCGGCTCCAGCGCCAGCACCGACTGCAGCGCCACGGGCAGGTGACGCAAGGCTTTCAGGTGCTCGGCTTCCTGCGTGTCCGACAGGCGGCCGCGCACCTGGGCCAGCGCCAGCGTCAGCAGGTACAGGCCCGCCAACTGCGTGGTGAAGGCCTTGGTGCTGGCCACGCCGATTTCCACGCCGGCGCGGGTGATGTAGGCCAGCTTGCATTCACGCACCATGGCCGATGTGGACACGTTGCAGATGGTCAGCGTCTGCTCCATGCCCAGGCTGCGCGCGTGCTTCAGCGCGGCGATGGTGTCGGCCGTCTCACCGCTTTGGCTGATGGTGACGACCAAGGTGCGCGGGTCGGGCACGCTGTCGCGGTAGCGGTACTCGCTAGCCACCTCCACGGTGGTGGGAATGCCGGCGATGCTTTCCAGCCAGTACTTGGCCGTGAGGCCTGCGTAGTAGCTGGTGCCGCAGGCCAGGATCAGCACCGAGTCGATGTGCGGGAACACGCGGCCGGCGCCTTCGCCGAACAGCGCCGGTGAAATGTCCTGCACCGCGTCCAGCGTGTCGGCAATCGCTTTCGGCTGCTCGAAGATTTCCTTCTGCATGTAGTGGCGGTACGGCCCGAGCTCGGCCGCACCCGAATGCGCCTGCACCGTGCGCACATGGCGCTGCACCGCGTGGAAGCGGCCGTCGGCGCCCGCACTGATCGCCACGCTGCCCAGT
>JANOAM010000283.1:0-3326 GCA_031411215.1 Betaproteobacteria bacterium | reverse complement strand
CGAACCAGCCCGACTGGAACAAGGCCTGCCGAGCCAGGCTGTTGGCGTCGAACACCCACCACATGACGGCGAAGGTGAGCATGTCGAAGAGCGAACTGATGGGCCCGAAGAACAGCATGAAACGGCCGATGTCGGCCGGCTTCCACTTCAGCGGCTTGGTGACCCCTTCAGGATCGACGTTGTCGAACGGGATGCCCGTCTGTCCGATGTCGTAGAGCAGGTTCTGCACCAGCAATTGCAAGGGCAGCATGGGCAGGAACGGCAGAAAGGCGCTGGCCACCAGCACGCTCAGCACGTTGCCGAAGTTGCTGCTGGCCGTCATGCGGATGTATTTCAGCATGTTGCAGAAAGTGGTGCGGCCTTCGACCACACCTTCAATCAGCACCAGCAGGCTCTTCTCCAGCAGGATGATGTCGGCCGCTTCCTTGGCGATGTCCACCGCGCTGTCCACCGATATACCGATGTCCGCCGCGCGCAGCGCCGGTGCGTCGTTGATGCCGTCGCCCATGAAGCCCACGACGTGGCCGTTGGCCCGCAGCGCGCGCACGATGCGTTCCTTGTGCAGCGGCGTGAGCTTGGCGAAGACGTCGTGCGCCTCGGCCACGGCCTTCAAGGCTTCGTCGGTCAGGGCTTCGACCTGCGTGCCGAGCAGCACCCGGTCGGTGACAAGCCCGACCTGGCTGCACACATGCCGGGTCACGGGTTCGTTGTCGCCAGTCAGTACCTTGACGGTGATGCCGTGCGCGGCCAACTTCTGCAGCGCTGGCGCGGCCGACTCTTTCGGTGGGTCCAGGAAGGCGATGTAGCCGATGAGCGTGAGCCCGCTCTCGTCGGCCACCGAGTAGGTGGTCTGGTCGGGTGGCAAGGTCTTGACAGCGACAGCCACCACACGCAGGCCTTCCGCGTTGAGCCCGGCGGTGACCGCCTTGGTGCGGGCCAGCAGGGCTGCATCCAGCGGCAGTGTGGGCATGGTGCGCCCGCCGTCCAGGCTGGCATCTATTGCAACACCCGTCGCTTCCTGGGTGCGCACGTGCGTGCAGGCGGCCAGCACCTCTTCCACCGCGCCTTTGCAGATCAATTCGTGGTGGTGGTCCTGCCCGGCCGCCAGGGCCGCCACCACCACGGACATGCGCCTGCGCTCGAAGTCAAAGGGAATCTCGTCGACCTTGCGGTAGGCCTCGTTCAGTTTCAACTCGGCCGCCAGTTCCACGTGGGTCAGCACCGCGCGGTCCAGCAGGTTCTTCAGCCCGGTCTGGTAGTGGCTGTTGAGGAAGGCGAAGTTCAGCACCTCGTCCGTGTCCTGGCCATAGGCGTCGGCATGGCGCGCCAGTGCAATCTTGTCCTGGGTCAGCGTGCCGGTCTTGTCGGTGCACAGGATGTCCATCGCGCCGAAGTTCTGGATCGCATCCAGGCGTTTGACCACCACCTTCTTGCGCGACAGCAGCACCGCGCCCTTGGCCAGGGTGCTGGTGACGATCATCGGCAGCATCTCGGGCGTCAGCCCCACGGCCACCGACAGCGCGAACAGAAAGGCCTGCAACCAGTCACCCTTGGTGGCGCCGTTGACGAGGAAGACGATGGGCACCATCACCGCCGCAAACCGGATCAACAGCCAGCTGACGCTGTTGACACCGGCCTGGACCGCGTTGGGCGTGGTTTCGGTGGCCGTGGCGTGCGCCGCCCAGGTGCCAAAGTAGCTGCGGCCTCCGGTGGCCACCACCAGTGCGGTGGCCGTGCCGGACACGACATTGGTGCCCATGAACACCAGGTTGCGCTGGTCCAGCGGGCCGGTGTCTGTGGCCACAGCGGCACCGTTGGCCTGGCCTTGCACAAACTTTTCCACCGGCAACGATTCACCCGTCATCGCGGCCTGGGCGATGAACAGGTCGCGGGCCGTCAAGACGCGGCAGTCGGCGGGGATCATGTCGCCAGCCGACAGGGCGACCACGTCACCCGCCACCAGCTCGCGCAGGGCAATCTCTTGAGGCCCTGCGGGCACCGTCCCCGACCGTCGAATCACGCTGGCCTGGTTGCTGACCATCGCCCGCAAGCCCTCGGCGGCCCGGTGCGACCGGCCTTCCTGCACGAAGCGGATGACGGTGCTCAAGGCCACCATTACGACGATGACCACGGTGGCCTTGGCGTCGGCGCTCAGGAACGACAACGCGGCCAGGACCGTCAACAGCAGGTTGAAGGGGTTCAGGTAACAACGCCACAGATGCAGCCAGCCCGGAAGGGGCGGCTCGTGCTGAACCTCGTTGGGGCCGTCCCGCGCCAGGCGCTCTGCTGCCTCGGCAGCGTCCAAACCATCCGCTTGAGATTTCAACCGCAAGAGCGCTGCGGCGGGGTCGTCGCGCGCGGTGGCCAGCAGTTCCTGACCCACGCCCACCGGGCCCGGCACCAGGCTGTCCAGCAGAGGCCGACGCTGAAAGTGCCGCTGCACCCGGCGCCGGCGAAGAAAACCGCTGAAGCCTTCGGTGAGCAACTTGTTCATGGTGGCCGTGGCCGGTCAGCGGTACGGCCCGTGCAAACGGCCACGGGTCACTGCCGGGTTATGTGTGTGCCGTGGTTTCCCGGGTGCGACGCACCTGCCGCGGCAGGCCTTGCACCTGTCCAGCGGCTTCAGCCGCTGCCGAGCGCGCGGCGTGCAACACGTCTTCAAGTTGCAAGTGGAGCGCATCGACTGGCCGCTGACCACCCAGCATCGCGTGCGGTGTGGCAAACCACGAAGCCACCGTCCAACCGGGCCACAACGGCGGCAGTTCCGCCCTGGCTTGTTGCGGACCGCGCTGGACAACCAAGCTGTCGGCATCGAACTGGAACATCGGTATCCACAAGCTGCTTCGCCATTCGAAGCCGAAGACCTGGCCCGTGTAGACGAGTTTGGCCAGACTGACGGCCGCGGTGGCGACATAGTCCTCCAGCAGCCGGCCAACGATGTCCCCCGGCGCAGTGCCGCCCGTGGCACGAAATGCTTCCAGCAAGGCGACGAACGCACGGCTGTTTGGGGCTGCTGCGATCATGGGCATGGGGATGGGCTACTTGCCAAGCGCTGACAGGATCGACTTTTCCAGATGTTCCAGGCCGAACGACACGTCGACCACGGCGCCATTGAGGAAGAAGGCGGGTGTGGCTCTGACACCCGTCTGTTCTGCTGCGCGGCGATGCTCCTGCACGCGCTGGGTGTAGATGCGGTCAGACATCTCGCCGTTGAAGCGAAGCATGTCCAGGCCGATGGCACTGGCATAGCCGGTCAACGCGGTCAGCTTCAAGTGGTGCGCCTGGGTGAACAGCAGGTGGTGCATGGGCCAGAACTGCCCTTGCGC
>JANOAM010000282.1:0-8290 GCA_031411215.1 Betaproteobacteria bacterium | reverse complement strand
AGGACCTGGCCAACAACGACCCACTGATCCACCAGCGCGACATCGGCGACGACCCGCTGGCCTTCGCGCAGCGCCAGATGAAGCTGGCGCGTGAACTCTGGCAGCGCACCACCACACGCGCACTGACGCCGAACGAGGACTACACGCTGTACCGGCGCGCCATCAGCCGCGTCTTCGGCGCCATGGCCACGTCGCTGCCGCTGGCCACCAAAGTGATCGGCGGCAGCTACACGGCGCGTGTGTCGCCAGCAGCGAACCGGCCGCTGGTGCAACCGGTGCCCGTCAAGGACCAGCGCGCCGCACTGGCCCTGGTGGTGACCGAGTTCTTCGGCAGCCCCGCCTTCAAGTTCGACCCCCAGCTGATGATGCGCCTGGGCGTGGACCAGGGCGAACGTGCCGGCCCCAACCGCGGTGGCGTCGAGTACAGCCTGCAGACCCAGGCCCTGACGCTGCAGCGCCAGGCCCTGGACGCGCTGATGGCCGAAGCCCTGGCCGGCCGGCTGGCCGATGCCGAAAGCCAGGTCGCCGACCCGCGCACGCTGCTGGACTTTGCCGAAGTGCAGGCCAGCCTCAGCAACGCCGTGTGGTCGGAACTGGTGGCCAAGGGGCCGGTGGCGGTCGACAGCTTGCGCCGCAACCTGCAGCGTGAACACGTGCGCCGCCTGGCGGCCGGGCTGGTGCGGCCGGCCACGCAGGCTGCGGCCGACGTGCGGCCGGTGTTCCGCCACACCGCGCTGCAGTTGCAGACCCGCCTGAACGCCGCGCTGAGCGGTGGCAAGGCCACGGGCCTGGTGCGTGCGCACCTGGACGACTGCCTGGCCACCCTGAGCGAAGCCCTGAAGGCGCCGCTGGTGAAACAAGGCGTTTGACGGCGGCCTTGATGACGGCGCCGGTCACCCACCTGCTGTACCTGCACGGCTTCCGCTCCAGCCCGCTGTCCTTCAAGGCGCAGCGGCTGCGACGCTGGCTGGCCGAGCACCAGCCTCAGTTGCAGTGGTGGTGCCCACAGCTGCCGCCTTCCCCGCGCGACGCGATGGCGCTGGTGCAGAACGGCATCGCCGACTGGCCGGCCAGCAGTGCGGTCGTGGGCAGTTCGCTGGGCGGCTTCTACGCCACGGTGGTGGCGGAATCTGCGCTGGGCCGCAACTGGCGCGCCGTGCTCATCAACCCGGCCGTGGACCCGGCGCGCGACCTGGCGGCCTATGTCGGCGAGTTGACGGCCTTCCACAGCCCCGAAGAACGCTTCTTCTTCCGTGCCGAGTACGTGGACGAGTTGCGCGCGATGCAAGTGGGCGACTTGACCCAGCGCCAGCGTTACCTGCCCATCATCGCCACCGGCGACGAAGTGCTGTCCTGGCAGGAGATGGCCACGCGCTGCGCGGGTGAGCCGATGCGCGTGGTGCAAGGCAGCGACCATGCGCTGTCAGATTTCGATCTGCACCTGCCCGCCCTGCTGGACCACCTGGGCATGACCGCCTGAGCCGGGCGCTGGGGAAGCCGGGCGACAATCACTGCATGTACGCATTGTTCGATGAAGCCGGCAAATTCCTCGCCGGCCGTGTGATGTCCGAGGCCGAGGCCTCGCTGCAGGTGGAACTGGACTCGGGCAAGCGCGTGAAGGTCAAGTCGGCCAACGTGATGCTGCGCTTCGACAAGCCCGCGCCGGCAGAGCTGATGGCCCAGGCCGCCACGCTGGCGGCCGAGATCGACCTCGACCTGGCCTGGGAATTCGCGCCCGACGCCGACTTCAGCTTCGGCGACCTGGCGCGCGACTACTTCGACGCCAAGGCCGGGCCCGAAAAACAGGCGGCGGCGCTGCTGTGCCTGTTCGACGCGCCGCACTACTTCCGCCGGCTGGGCAAGGGTCAGTTCAAGAAGGCCCCGCTGGAGGTGGTGCAGGCCGCACTGCTGGGCATTGAACGCAAGAAGCAGGTCGCCGCGCAGATCGAGAGTTGGGCCGCAGAGCTGGTGCAAGGCCAATGCCCGGCGCCCGTGCGCGAGCAGCTGTTTCGCATCCTCTTCAAGCCCGACAAGAACGGCCCTGAATACAAAGCCGTGGTGGAAGCCGCCAAGCGCGCGCAGAAGGCACCGCTGGACTTGTTGACGGCGTCCGGCGCCATTGAAAGCCCCTACCAGTTCCACTGGCGGCGCTTCCTGTTTGAGCAGTTCCCCAAGGGCGTCAAGTTTCCGCCCGGCACCGTGGCGGCGGCCATCAAGGACAGCCTGCCGACGGCGGCGGGCGTGCGGGCCTTCTCCATCGACGATTCCGCCACCACGGAAATCGACGACGCGCTGAGCGTGCAAGGCCTGGGCACCGGCACGGTCGTCTTCGGCGTGCACATCGCCGCGCCAGGCCTGGCCATCACGCCAGACGCGCCGCTGGACAGAATAGCGCGCGAGCGCCTGTCCACCGTCTACATGCCCGGCTGGAAGCTGACCATGCTGCCGGACGACGTGGTGCGGGCCTACACGCTCAGCGAAGGCCGCGACTGCCCTGCAGTGAGCCTGTACGTGACGCTGGACGAGGCCACGCTGGAGATCCGCGGCCACGAAACCAAGATCGAACTCGTGCCGATTGCCGCCAACCTGCGCCACGACAAACTGGACGCGGTGGTCACCGAAGCCACGCTGACCGGCGCGGCCCCCGCGGACTATGCCTTCGCGCCCGAACTGGCCTTCACCTTCCGGTTGGCCCGGGCGCTGAAGGCACGGCGCGAAATCGTGCGCGGCAAGCCCGAGACCTTCAACCGGCCCGACTACAACTTCCGCTTGACCGGCAACGACAGCGCGGATGAGCCCGTCGGCAACGAACAGGTGCAGATCAGCACCCGCCAGCGCGGTGCGCCTTTGGACCTGATCGTGGCGGAGGCCATGATCCTGGCCAACAGCACCTGGGGCGGCTGGCTGGCGGAGCATGGTGTGCCGGCCATCTACCGCAGCCAGGCCAGCCTCTTGCCTGGCATCAAGGTGAAGATGGGCACCAAGGCCGCGCCACACGCCGGCATGGGCGTGGCGCAGTACGCCTGGAGCACCTCACCACTTCGGCGTTATGTTGACCTGGTGAACCAGTGGCAGATCATCGCCGTGGCGCGCAACGGCCGCACGGCCGCGCTGGTGGCGCCCTTCAAGCCCAAGGACGCGGCGCTGTTTTCCATCATCAGCGGCTTTGACGCCGCGTACAGCGCCTACAACGACTTCCAGCAGGGCATTGAACGCTTCTGGACGCTGCGCTGGCTGGACCAGAACGGTGTCACCGAAATCGACGCCGCGGTGATGAAGGAAGGCTTGGTGCGTGCCGACACGCTGCCGCTGGTCTTCCGCGTCGCCGGCACGGAAAGCCTGCCGCGTGGCAGCCGCGTGCGTGCGCGCATCACGGGCATGGACCTGCTGACGCTGGAACTGCACGCCTCGCTGGCGGCGCGCCTGGACGTGGCCGCGCCCGCAGCGGCGGACGAGACCGCCGAGGAGGACGAGACCGAACCCACCGGCACGCTGCAGCTGGCGATCGGAGTGGACGAAACCGCGGTCGACGAAACCCCTGCTGCGCAAGCGCCCGCGGCCGCAGGCACCTGAAAAGCCGTGAACTGGCCCATGCGCGCGAACTGGCGCGACCTGTCCACCCTGCAATGGGCGCTGATCGCGTCCGTGGCGGTGCACGGCGTCCTGCTGACCGTGCGCTTCGTAAACCCGGAGGCTCTCAACCGCGCCTTCAAGGACACACCGCTGGAAGTGATCCTGGTCAACGCGCGTGGCAACGAAAGACCGGAACTGGCGCAGGCCATCGCGCAGGCCAACCTGGCCGGTGGTGGTGAGGCTGCCAAGGGCCGTGCGGCGTCGCCGCTGCCGGCTTCACCCACCATGCAGCTGGGCGACGCGGCCGACGACGCACGCCGACGCATCGACCAGTTGCAGCAGGAACAGCAGCAACTGCTGGCGCAGATCCGCCGTGAAGTGGCGGCCCTGCCACCGCCCGACCCCAAGCGTGAAGGTGGCGCGCCGCAGGAACGCGACCAGGAAGAGCGCCGCAAGCAGCTGCTGCGCCTCTTGGCCGAGATCGAGAAACGCGTCAACGAAGAAAACGCCCGGCCCAAGAAGCGCTACATCAGCCCGGCCACGCGCGAAGAGGTCTACGCGCTCTACTACGACAGCCTGCGCCGCCGCATCGAAGACCGCGGCACACGCAACTTCCCGGAAGTCGACGGCAGGAAGCTTTACGGCGAGCTGACCATGAACGTGACGGTGGACGCCGCCGGGCGTGTGGTGGAAGCCGAGATCGTGCGCCCTTCGCGCAACAAGCGACTGGACCAGCAGGCCATCGCCATCGTGCGCGCCGCCTCGCCCTTCGGGCCCTTCACATCGGCCATGCGCACGCAGGCCGACCAGATCGTGGTGACATCCCGCTTCCGCTTCACGCGCGAAGACGGGCTGGAAACCACGATGACCAGCCGTTGAACCATGTCTGTTGATCGCTACGCCGTCTTGGGCAACCCCGTCGCCCACAGCCGGAGCCCCTTCATCCACGCCCGCTTCGCGGAGCAGACGGGCCAGGCCGTCGAGTACGGCCGCGTGCTGTGTCCGCTGGACGGTTTTGTGGCGGCCGTGAAGCAGTTCGTGGCCGAAGGCGGCCGCGGCTGCAACGTCACCGTGCCCTTCAAGCTGCAGGCGCCTGCCCTGGCCGCGCGGCTGAGCGATCGCGCCGCGTTGGCTGGTGCCGCCAACGTGCTGCGTTTTGACGTCGGCGGCTGGTCGGCCGACAACACCGACGGCGTGGGCTTGATCCGCGACATCCAGCAGGGCGCAGGCTGGAACCTGGCCGGCCAGCAGGTGCTGCTGGTGGGCGCAGGCGGCGCCGGCGCCGGCGTGCTGGGGCCGCTGCTGCAGGCAAGGCCGCGCCGCGTGGTGCTGGCCAACCGCACGCGCAGCGCGGCCGAGGCGCTGGTGCAGAGGCATGCGACGCTGGCAGACGCCTGCGGCTGCACGCTGCAAGCCAGCGGCCTGGACGAGCCCGGCACGGGGTTCCAGGTGCTGATCAATGCCAGCGCCAGCAGCCTGCAGGGTGCGGGTTCGCCGGTGCCGCACACGGTGCTGGCGACTGGTGGACAAGGCGCGCTGGTCGTGGACCTGATGTACGGCCCCGCGGCCGAGCCCTTCCTGGCCTGGGCCCGCGGCCATGGCGCCCACACGCGCGACGGTCTGGGCATGCTGGTGGAACAGGCGGCCGAGGCCTTCCTGTTCTGGCGCGGTGTGCGCCCCGAGACGCCGCCGGTGCTGCAGGCGCTGCGCACCGAACTGGCCCGGGCCTGAACACGCCCATGAGCAAGTCCCGACCAGCCTGGCTGCGGCACTTGCTGCGTGTCGTGTTGCTGCTGCTGCTATGCACGGTGGCGCTGCAGCTGGTCTTTGCCGCGCGCATCGCGCTGATGAACGTGCTGGCGCCCCAGTCCACCACCTTCCAGCGCAGCGAGGCCTGGCGCCTGCTGAGCGAGCAGCACCAGATCCTGTGGAGCCAGGACTGGGTGGACGGCAGCCGGATATCGAACCACCTGAAGCGGGCGGTCATTGCCAGCGAAGACGCCGGATTTGCGGATCATGGCGGCGTGGAATGGGACGCCATCGAAAAAGCCTGGGCCAAGAACCAGCGCGCCGAAGCGCGGGCGGAGAAGGCCGCGCCGCGTGGGCCCGCCAAGAGCAGCAAGACCCCGGTGCCCAAGGTGGTGGGCGGCTCCACCATCACCCAGCAGCTGGCCAAGAACCTGTTCCTCAGCGGCGAGCGCACCGTCGTGCGCAAGGCGCAGGAGCTGGCGCTGGCCTTGATGCTGGAAGCGCTGCTGCCCAAGCAGCGGCTGCTGGACATCTACCTCAACAACGTGGAATGGGGTGAAGGTGTGTTTGGTGCGCAGGCCGCGGCGCACCACTACTTCCGCATCGACGCCGCCAAGCTCGGACCGGAGCAGGCGGCACGACTGGCCGTCATGCTGCCGGCCCCCAAGCGCTTCGAGAAAAGACCCGGCTCTCCCTATGTAGTGGGCCGTGCTGCCACCATCACGGCCCGCATGGGCGACGTGGTGTTGCCCTGAACGCCACCGCCATGTCCCAACAAGCCGAAGAGATCGCCGCCGCCGCAGCCCACCTGGTCGTGGACGAAGGCATGGAGTACGCCGCCGCCAAGAAGAAGGCCGCACGGGCCTTCGGCGGGCGCGCCGAACTGCCCAGCAACGAGCAGCTGGAAGACGCAGTGCGCGAGCACATCAGCCTGTTCTGCGCCGACACCCAGCCCACCGAACTGCGCGCCTTGCGCGAAGTGGCGCTGCGCTGGATGGGCCGGCTGGCGGACTACCGGCCGCACCTGTCGGGTGCCGTCTGGCGCGGCACGGCAACAAAGCAGTCCGCGGTCCACATCGACCTCTACTGCGACGACCCCAAGGCCGCCGAGATCACGCTCATCAACGCCGGCGTGGACTACGACTCGGGCGGCCTGCCCCGCCCCGGCCGTGAACCGCTGAACGTGCTGACCGTGGGCGACAAGAACCGTGAACTGAACGACATCGTCACCTTGCACCTGATGCTGCACGACGCCGACGACCAGCGTGGCGCCCTCAAGCCCGACGCGCGCGGCCGCAGCTGGCGCGGCGACACGTTGGCCCTGCAACGCCTGATGCTGGAGGACCGCCCATGAACCGCCGCAGCTGGATCCTGGCCGGTGCTGGCGCCGCCGCTGTGGCCGCGGGTGCCGCCTGGCGTCTGCGCGGCAGCACGGCAACGTTTGTTTCGCCCGCAGCCGCACCGCCGGCCGCATCCCCGGCCACGCTCGGCCCGGCCGCCACCGCCTTCTGGCAGATGAGCTTTCCCACGCCCGAAGGCGGCACGGTGGCCGCGGCCAGCCTGCGCGGCCAGCCGCTGCTGCTGAACTTCTGGGGCACCTGGTGCCCGCCCTGCGTCAAGGAAATGCCGGACCTGGACGCCTTTGCCCGCGCCTACGCGGCCCAAGGTTGGCGCGTGCTCGGTCTGGCCGTGGACAACCCGAAGGCAGTCCGTGAGTTCCTGGCACGCAGCCCGGTTGGCTATACCATCGGCTTGGCGGGCTTCGAGGGTTCGGATCTGGCCCGGCAACTGGGCAACGACCAGGCGGGCCTGCCCTTCACTGTGGCCTTTGACCGCAGTGGCGCGGTCACCCGGAAGAAGGCCGGTGCCACGACGCTGGACGAGCTGCGCGGCTGGGCCAAGGGCGCCTGAGCGCTCGCAAACCACCACAAAACCCCGACATCGGGGTTTTCCTGCCAATGTGCAGCAAGCTGCCTGGAACGGTGTGCAAAAGGCGTAAAGTCGCGCCTCCGGCGACTTGCCACCGGCATTGATCATGAGCATTCTTGTCCTGAACGGCCCCAACCTGAACCTGTTGGGCACCCGCGAACCCCAGATCTACGGCCACGACACTTTGCCGCAGATCATGGCCGAACTGGCCCAGATCGCAGCAAATGCCGGCGCCCAGCTGGAAAGTCAACAATCTAACCACGAAGGTGTGCTGATCGACCGCATCCAAGCGGCGCGCACCGACGGCACGCAGTTCATCATCATCAACCCGGGCGGCCTGACCCACACCAGCGTGGCGTTGCGGGACGCGTTGGCCGGCGTGGCCCTGCCCTTCATCGAAGTGCACATCTCCAACGTGCACAAGCGCGAAGCCTTCCGCCACCACTCCTTCCTGTCGGAGATCGCGGCCGGCGTGATCGTGGGCCTGGGCGTCAACGGCTACCGCCTGGCCCTGTCCCATGTGCTGTCGCTGCGCACGACGGCGCGCACCTGAAATCCCAAGAAATCCAAAGAGGACCCAGCCCCCATGGACCTGAGAAAACTGAAAACGCTGATCGACCTGGTTTCCGAGTCGAACATCTCCGAACTGGAAATCACCGAAGCCGAAGGCAAGGTGCGCATCGTCAAGGCCAGCGCGCCGGCCTACATGGCCGCTCCCCAGATGGCTCCGGCGGCCGTGGCGCCTGGCGCAGCGGCCGCTCCGGCGGCGGTGGAGGCCCCGGCCGAGCCGGAGGGCAAGGTCATCAAGTCGCCCATGGTCGGCACCTTCTACCGGGCCGCCAGCCCGGGCGCCAAGCCCTTCATGGAAGTGGGTGACACGGTGAAGACGGGCCAGGCAGCCTGCATCATCGAAGCCATGAAGATCATGAACGAGATCGAATCCGACTGCGACGGCAAGATCCTGCGCATCCTGTGCGAGAACGGGCAGGCGGTCGAATTCGGCCAGCCGCTGTTCATCGTGGAATAAGCGAGCGCGCCT
>JANOAM010000281.1:0-2115 GCA_031411215.1 Betaproteobacteria bacterium | reverse complement strand
TCCAGCACCCCCTTGCCCTTGAGCAGGGCCAGCTGGTCTATCCAGTCCAGCCGCAGCGGGTTGATCTGGTGCAGTGGCCGGAACTCGCTTTCCGGGTCCCACCAGCGGTGGGCCAGATCACTGAACTTGGCCAGTTCTTGTGCGTCAACGTTGCTCATGGCGTGATTGTGATGCGGACAAAGAAAAAGCCCCGCCAAAGCGGGGCTCTTGTGCGACCAGAGCAGCCCGAGGGCTGCGCCCATCACTTCTTGGTACGCGTACCGACCACTTCCACTTCCACGCGGCGGTTCTTCGAGCGGCCTTCCGTCGTCTTGTTGTCGGCGACCGGTTGGCTGAAGCCCTTGCCTTCGGTGTAGACGCGGTTCGCTTCAATGCCCTTGCTCGTCAGGAACTTCTTGACGGACTCCGCACGGGCGACTGACAGCTTCTGGTTCAGCGCAGCACCACCGGTGGAGTCGGTGTGACCCACGGCAATGATGACTTCCAGGTTCACACCCTTGGTCTTGTCCACCAGATCAGCCAACTTGGCAGCGGCGTCGGGCTTGAGGACCGCCTTGCCGGTGTCGAAGAAAGCGTCAGCCGCAAACGTCACCTTCTCGCTCACCGGAGCGGGCGGGGGAGGCGGCGGGGGCGGGGGGGCCGGCGGCGTGACCGCAACGGGCGGGGCCATCACCGGGGGCGGTGCCGGCGGCGGCGGCGGCGGCGCAACCTTGGGAGCCGGGGGCGGCGGCGGCGGCGGCTTGATAGCGCCGTCGCACCCTTCCGCGGCCGAGGCCGGGGTCCAGCCGGCATCACGCCAGCAAAGTTCGTTGGTGCCGTTCTTCCAGACGGTACCGTCGGCGGCGCGCCCGTTGTCGATCGACTTCGCTTGCGCGAACGCGGCGATCGGGGTGGCGAGGGCTGCCGCTGCGAACAGCACCGCCACCTTGTTCAATTTCTTCATGATTCTCCTCTCGAGGAAAGCCGCAGACGAGCCTGCGAAATGTCCAAACACGACCACTGAAATTTGACGTTTTGACCGGGCAAATACCCACTGCCGCGGGCACCTACCACCGACGGAACATTGTGCCATAGGGCGTAGGGTGGACCGGATTTTGGGCCTAGGCGTGGTGCTACCCCTCAGCCGTGTTGCGCATCCGCGACAAGCAAGCCCCCCGTAGAATCTCGCCCAAATCTCCGCCATCCAGCCGCTGGTTCGCCCTGCATGCGGCCCTCTTCCACGACAACACCCGCATGACCCCCTTCGCCAAGGAAACACTGCCCACCAGCCTGGAAGAGGAGATGCGACGGTCCTACCTCGATTACGCCATGAGCGTGATCGTGGGCCGCGCACTGCCCGACGCGCGGGATGGCCTGAAGCCGGTTCACCGGCGTGTGCTCTTCGCCATGCACGAGCTGTCCAACCACTGGAACCGGCCGTACAAGAAGAGCGCCCGCATCGTGGGCGACGTCATCGGCAAGTACCACCCGCACGGCGACACGGCGGTGTACGACACCATCGTGCGCATGGCGCAGGACTTCAGTCTGCGCCACATGCTGGTCGACGGTCAGGGCAACTTCGGCAGCGTGGACGGCGACAACGCCGCGGCCATGCGCTACACGGAAATCCGCCTGTCGAAGATCGCGCATGAAATGCTCGAAGACCTCGACAAGGACACGGTCGACTTCGCGCCTAACTACGACGGCTCAGAAAGAGAGCCGACGGTGATGCCGACGCGGCTGCCCAACCTGCTGGTCAACGGTGCCACCGGCATCGCGGTAGGCATGGCCACCAACATCCCGCCGCACAACCTCAACGAGGTGGTGGACGCCTGCCTGCACGCGCTGAAGGACCCGGAAGCGACGCTGGACGAGCTGATGGAGATCATCCCGGCGCCGGACTTCCCCACCGCCGGCATCATCTATGGCCTGAACGGCGTGCGCGAGGGCTACCGCACCGGCCGCGGCAAGGTGGTGATGCGCGCCAAGTGCCATTTCGAGGACATCGACAAGGGCGCGCGCCAATCCATCATCGTTGACGAGATCCCGTACCAGGTCAACAAGAAGACGCTGCTGGAGCGCATGGCCGAGCTGGTGCATGAAAAGAAGATCGAAGGCATCAGCCACATCCAGGAC
>JANOAM010000280.1:0-1554 GCA_031411215.1 Betaproteobacteria bacterium | reverse complement strand
GACCCAGACCATGCCCTGGGCCCGCGTCTGGCCCATGTCGGCCGACAGCTTGACGATCAGCGCTGCGGTCGTCAGCACCGCGATCAGCATGCCGATCATGCCGAACAGGTTGCCGCGTATGGAGGTCGTCGGGTGGCTCAGGCCCTTCAGGGCCTGGATGAAGCAGACGCTGGCCACCAGGTACAGCAGCGTCACAAGGTTCATGCTCATTGTTGTTCTCCGCCTGACTTCAGGCGCGACTGCGCAAACGCCGTGGCCAGCACACCGGCCGCCAGCGCGATCCACACGCGGTGTTCACTCAGCACGTCCAGGGCGCCCAGGATCAGCACCACGGGAACCGACACGCCCAGGAACACGGTCACGGGCACCCAGTACTGCGGCTTCATCAGTGGCCTCCCTTGCCCGAAGCACCGGCTGCAGGCGCTGCCTTCTTGTCCTTCTTCTTGAACATTTCCAGCATGCGGCGCGTGACCAGGAAACCGCCGAAGACGTTGACCGCGGCCAGCGCCACGGCCAGCACGCCCATGGTCTTGCCCAATGGTGTTTCGGTGAGCGCTGCGGCCAGCATGGCGCCGACGATGACGATGGCACTGATGGCATTGGTCACCGCCATCAGCGGCGTGTGCAGCGCAGGCGTGACGGTCCACACCACGTGGTAGCCCACATAGATGGCCAGCACGAAGATGATCAGGTTGGTGACGGTGGGGCTGACGATGTCCATGTTTTGTAGTCCCTCTACTTCCTCTTCACTTCACCGGCCTGCGTCATGAGGCAGGCGACCACGATGTCGTCGTCCATCGGCACGACAAAGCCACCATCCTTGGGCAACACCAACTTCAGGAAGTCCAGCACGTTGCGCGCGTAGAGGCTGGACGAATCCGCCGCCACCAACGCCGGGATGTTGGTTTCACCCACGATGGTCACGCCATGCTTGACGACCGTCTTGCCGGCTTCCGTCAGCGGGCAGTTGCCGCCAGCCGGTGCAGCCATGTCGACGATCACCGAGCCCGGCTTCATGCTGGCAACCATCTCCGGCGTGATCAGCACGGGTGCCGCACGGCCCGGGATGAGCGCGGTGCTGATCACGATGTCGGCCGCGGCGACCTTCTTCGCCACTTCGACCTTCTGGCGGTCCATCCAGCTCTGCGGCATGGGCTTGGCGTAACCGCCCACGCCCACGGCGGCCTCTTTCTCTTCGTCAGTCTCGTAGGGCACGTCGATGAACTTCGCGCCCAGCGATTCCACCTGCTCCTTCACCGAAGGCCGCACGTCGGACGCTTCAATCACCGCGCCCAGGCGCTTGGCCGTGGCAATGGCCTGCAGGCCCGCCACGCCCACACCCAGGATGACCACACGCGCGGCCTTGATGGTGCCGGCCGCCGTCATCAGCATGGGGAAGAGGCGCTGGTACTGGTCGGCCGCCATCATCACGGCCTTGTAGCCGGCGATGTTGGCTTGCGACGAGAGCACGTCCATGCTTTGGGCGCGCGTGGTGCGCGGCGCGGCTTCCAGCGCGAAGCTGGTCAAGCCCGCAGCCGCCAGACGGCCCAGGTT
>JANOAM010000279.1:0-1593 GCA_031411215.1 Betaproteobacteria bacterium | reverse complement strand
GCGAAGGCGGGCGGCGCCGGCGGCTTGAGCGGCGGCGGCAACATCTTCACCCTGGACTTCGGCACGGTGAACCAGGGCGACACCGCGCTGCACACGCTGCTGCAGTTGTTCAACGCGGCGGTGGGGCCGGCCGACCTGCTGTCGGGCAGCTTCGATCTGTCGGACTTCGACCCGGCGCACAACTTCACGCTCGCGGGCTTTGGCGCGTTTGACGATCTGGACGCCGGCGACGGGCTGGCGGGGCTGTCAGTAACCTTCGGCAGCACCCTGCTCGGCGACTTCGACGAGTGGATCGTGATTCATGCTGCGGGCAGCAACGCAAGTGGGTACAACGCGGCGCTTCGCGATGTGCGGTTTCACCTGATTGGCAGCGTTAGGTCTGGTGTGTTGAGCGCGGTCCCCGAGCCTGGGACCTGCGTGCTGGTGCTCGGCGGCCTGTTGAGCTTGGTGGTCCTGCGGCGGCGCCAGTTCAATCCACGCCAGGAGGCTGCCGTACATTGAGCGCTCGTGACGCCTTAATCTTCCACAGCCCAAGAAACTTCGCATGCTCAAGACTTGGCAATACGTCACCTTGATCGCGCTCGGCGTTGCGTCGCTGGTGCTCGTCGTCATCAACGCCAGCCTGTCCGCCAGCAACCGGGCGCAGCAGGGTGAGATCAACCAGCGTCAGGCCTTCCTGCAGCAGACGCAGTCGCTGGAGGGGCTGTACCGCGAGATGGTCAAGGGCCTGGCCGAGCTGGCGTTGCGCAGCAACGACCGGCGAGTGATCGACGCGCTGGCGGCGCAAGGCATCAATGTCACGCCGAACCAGCCCGCTGCGGCCCCTGCCGACACCGGTGCCAAGAAGTGAGGCCGGCGTGATGGATACCCAAAAGGACACCCAGAAGGACACCCAGAAGGACATCCAGAAGGACGGCCCGGCCCGCTCTCACGGCCCCTTCATTCCGGTCGCGTTGCTGGCGCTCGGCTTCATTGCGTGGCTGGCGTTTCAGACCTGGAACCTGGCGGGCGAACGCAGCCAGCTCGGGCTGGCCCATGCCAGCCAGCAGCCGCAGATCGAACAGGCGACCAAGCTGCGCGCCGCGCTGGACACGCTGGCCGTCACCACCCAGCGCCTGGCCAGCGAAGGCAGCGTGGCCGCGCGCACGGTGGTTGACGAGCTTGGCAAGCGCGGCGTCACCATCAACCCAGCCGGTGCGGCGCCTCAGCCGAAGTAGCCTCGGCTGAGGCGATCCGGCTGTATCCGAGCAGCGCCTACTCCCGGCTCGCCAGCACCGACGCCAACACGATCAGCAGGCCGCCCATGGCCAGTTGTGGCGTCACGGTGCCGGCGCCCAGCAGCACGGCCGAGACGCTGGCAAACAGCACCTCGCTGACCATCACCACCGCCGTTATGTTGGCCGGCAGCCGTGCGGCGCCGTATTGCAGTGCCGCGTTGCCCATCAGGAAGACCGCACCCATGGCCAGCGCGCCCAGCACCCAGGCGGGCGCCAGTGCGGGTGGCAGGGGCACGCCGCCTTGTTGTGACAAGCCCAGTGACAAGCCCGGTGCCAAGCCCGGCGACAAGTCAGGCGACAGCGCCAGCGCGATGCA
>JANOAM010000278.1:0-6598 GCA_031411215.1 Betaproteobacteria bacterium | reverse complement strand
TTGACGCCGCCCAGGCTGTGCGACAACGAATGCACGCAGCCCAGGCCCTTCTGGAAGGCCATCGCGCCCTGCATGCTGGCGCTCATCATGGCCCAGCGCGCGTCGCGGTCCTGGCCGTTGGAGGTGGCACGTTCGATGTGTGCCCAGCCGCGCGCCAGGCCGTCCAGCGCGATGCCGTCGGCCGGCGGGTTGACGGCCGGCGCCATGAAGGTTTCCATGCAGTGGGCAATGGCGTCCATGCCGGTGGCGGCCGTCAGCATGGGCGGCAGGCCCAGCGTCAGCGCCGGGTCCAGCAGGGCCGCCTTGGGCATCAGGTGCCAGCTGTGGAAGCCCAGCTTGCGGCCGTCGTCGACGATCAGGATGGCACCACGCGCCACTTCGCTGCCGGTGCCGGCCGTGGTGGGCACGGCGATCAGCGGCGCGACACGGTCGGTGATCTTCGGGCTGCCGCCTTCGATGGTGGCGTAGGTCTTCAGCGGCCCTTCGTGCGTGGCGGCTATGGCCACGCCCTTGGCCAGGTCGATGCTGCTGCCGCCACCGACCGCCACCAGGCCGTCGCAGCCTTCGCGGTGGTAGACCGCCGCGGCAGCGCGCACGGCCGCCTCGGTGGGGTTGGGTGGTGTGGCGTCGAAGACCGCATGGGGCAGGCCGGCCAGCGCGTCCAGCGCCGGCTGCAGCACACCGGCTGCACGCACGCCGGCATCGGTGACGACCAGCGGCTTCTTCATGCCCGTGCGCTGGCACTCTTCAGGCAGCAGGCGCACAGCGCCGAAGTCGATGTCGATCTGCGTCAGGTACAGGATGCGGGCCATGGTCTGCGTCAATGCGGGTCGTGGGCGATCACGAAGTATGCTCCGGCCCCACCCGTGAACACCCACCCGCTCACCCCGCAAATGGCCGGCTTGCCGGAGCGCATCCAGCGCGCAGGGCGGCCGCCGCTGCACACATTGAATGTCGAGTATGCGCGTCGCGCCTACGAGGCGGCGGCCGAGGCGCTGGACCTGCCACGTGCCCCGCTGGCCCGGGTCACGGCCGCAGCCGCCGCCCTGCGCACGGCCGCCACGGAGACGACATGACCTTGACCCGCACCGACTTCCGCTTCCTCGATGCTTTGCGCGTGCGCTGGGCCGAAGTGGACATGCAGAAGATCGTCTTCAACGGCCACTACCTGATGTACATCGACACCGCCGTGGCCGGCTACTGGCGCGCCATGGCCATGCCGTACCACGAGACAATGGAGCACTTGGCGGGCGACATGTTCGTGCGCAAGGCCACCCTGGAGTACGAGGCGTCGGCGCGCTACGACGAACGGCTCGCCGTGGGCATACGCTGCGCGCGCATCGGCAAGTCCTCCATGGTCTTCCAGGCCGCGGTGTTCCGCGACGAGCGGCTGCTGGTCCATGGCGACCTGGTCTACGTCTTTGCCGACCCGGTGGCGCAGACCAGCCGGCCCGTGCCGGAAGGCTTGCGCAACGCTTTGTTGGCCTTTGAAGCCGGTGAGCCCATGGTGACTGTGCAAGTCGGCAACTGGGACAGCCAGCAGGAAGCCGCCAGCGCCTTGCGCCACGCGGTGTTCGCGCAGGAGCAGGGCATTCCGGCCGACCTGATGGTGGACGACGCGGACGCGGACGCGGTTCACGCGCTGGCCATCAACCGCTTTGGCATGGCCGTCGGCAGCGGTCGTTTGATGCAGGGCGCGCCTGGTGTGGCCAAGATCGGCCGCATGGCCACGCATGGCGGCGTGCGCGGCGCTGGGGTCGGCATGCAAGTGCTGCAGGCCCTGATGACCGCGGCGCGCGAACGCGGCGACCAGGAGGTGGTGCTCAACGCGCAGTCCAGCGCTGTGCCGTTTTACCTGCGCGCGGGCTACGTGGCGCACGGGCCGCAGTTTGTCGAAGCCGGCGTCTCGCATCAGGCGATGCGGCGGGCTCTGTGAGTTTCAGTCGGCCGTCTCGAAGACCTCCACATGCCGGCCTGACAAGGCCCAGCGCGTCAGCGCGGTTTCGGCGTCAGCCCGCAGCGTGTTCGGCACGCCTGCTGCGCAGGCATAGGTTTCCATCAGCGTGACGCGCGCACGGTCGCCGTCCTGGCGGCGAAACAAGTGAGCCTGCAGTCCCGGGTACTGGATGCGGCACCGTGCCTGAAAGTCGCGTGCGGCCGCCTCGGCGGCGGCGGCGTCCGCGGGTGCGACATGCCAGTAGATGAACAGCGAGACCTCGCTCAAGCGGGGTCCAGCGGAAACGCGTAGGGCAGCAGACTCACGGTCAGCTGCGGACCATCCGGCGAGCCGGCATGCAGCGTGCCGCTGTCCAGACTGGCCAGCTTCAGCTCCACCAGGGCGACCTGTCCGTCGCCCGGCAGTGACCCACTCAGCACCACCATGCCCGCCGGCTGACCCGGGTCGGCATCATGAAAGACCTCCTGGCCCGGCTGCAGCGGCGACGCACTCGTCACCACCTGTGCGCGCCGCTTGAGCGTGCCGCGGTACTGGCTGCGCGCCACGATCTCCTGGCCCGGGTAGCAGCCCTTCTGGAAACTCACGCCACCCACCAGTTCCAGGTTCACCATCTGCGGCACGAACTGCTCCGCGGTTGCGGCCGTCACGCGGGCCACGCCGCTGGTGGCTTCCAGGCCTTGCCACACGCCCAGGCCCAGTTCGGGCGTTCCGGCCGGCGCGGCACCGGCCCAGAGCCAGCGTGGCACCGGCATGCCACCCCAGGCCGCATCGGGCAGGCGCACGGCCGTGCCGCCGGCCAGATCCACCCGCGACCAAGTCGCTGCCGGCAGATCAGGCAGCGCGCCGGCCAGCCCCCACAACGACTGCTCGGCCGAGACGTCGCTCAGCTTGCATTTCGCGCGCAAGACGAACATGGACAGGCGCTTGAGCACCGTGGGCAGCAAATCGGCGCTGCAGGCCAGCAGCAGGTCGTCCGCACCATCGCGCCAGACCACGAACGTCGCCAGCAAGCGGCCCTTGGCCGAGCAGTAGCCCGCCAGCCGCGCGTCGCCCATGCCCATCCCTTCCACGTCCTGCGTCAGCTGGCCCTGCAGGAACTTGCGTGCTTCCACACCGGCGGCGCGGATCACGCCCCAGTCGGTCAGTCGCACAGCGCCTTGGGGCGCGGAGGCAGCAGCAGGGGGGAAGGGCAGACTCATGCCGCAATTATCATGAGCCGCTCTATTCCAAGAACCGAACATGGCCGGCCGACACAAGGGTCTTCGTGTGCTGATGGCCCTGCTGGGCCTGTTGATGGTGGCTGCTGCCGCGCTGGCCGGTGTCGCCTGGTGGTGGCTGGACCGGCCGTTGCCGCTGGCCGGCGCGTCGGCCGAACTGAGCATCGAATCCGGTACCAACCCGCGTGATGTCGCGCAGGCCTGGGTCGATGCGGGCGTGCAGACGTCGCCGCGCCTGCTCTACCAGTGGTTCCGCCTGTCCGGCCAGGCGCGGCGCATACGTGCGGGCAGCTACGAGATTGATGCGGGTGCCACGCCGCGCAGCTTGCTGGCGAAGATGGTGCAGGGCGACGAGACGCTGGAACGTGTGCGCTTCATCGAAGGCTGGACCCTGCGCCAACTGCGCGCCGAACTGGCCAAGGCGCCTTACCTCAAGCCCGCCACGGCCGGTCTTTCCGAATCCGAGCTGATGACGGCCCTGGGCTCACCCGGCGTGCCCGCCGAAGGACGCTTCTTCCCCGACACCTACGTCTACAGCCGCGGCGTCAGCGACCTGACGGTGCTGCGGCGTGCGCACAAGGCCCTGGAAGCACGCCTGGCGGACGCCTGGGCCGCGCGTGCAGCAGACACGCCCTTGAAGAACTCAAACGAAGCGCTGGTGCTGGCATCCATTGTCGAAAAGGAAACCGGCCAGGCAGCAGACCGCCCGCTGATCGCCGGCGTCTTCGTCAACCGCCTGCGTGTGGGCATGCTGCTGCAGACCGACCCCACTGTGATCTACGGCCTGGGCGAACGTTTCGACGGCAACCTGCGCAAGCGCGACCTGCTGGCCGACACGCCTTACAACACCTACACCCGCGCCGGACTGCCGCCCACGCCCATCGCGTTGCCGGGCATGGCGTCGCTGCGTGCGGCCGTGCGGCCGCAGTCCACCAAGGCGCTGTACTTCGTGGCCCGCGGCGACGGCAGCAGCGTCTTCAGCGACAGCCTGGCCGACCATAATCGTGCGGTGAACCAGTACCAGCGTGGTGGCCGTTGAAGACGGGCCGCTTCATCAGTTTCGAAGGCATAGACGGCGCCGGCAAGAGCACGCACATTGACGCCCTGGCGCAATGGGTGCGCAGCCGCGGCCACGAAGTCCTGGTCACGCGCGAGCCGGGTGGCACGCCGCTGGCCGAACAGCTGCGCGAACTGGTTCTGCACCAGCCCATGGACACGTTGACCGAGGCGCTGCTGGTCTTTGCCGCGCGCCGCGACCATCTGGTCACGCACATCGCACCGGCGCTGTCCCGCGGCGTCACCGTGTTGTGCGACCGTTTCACCGACGCCAGCTTCGCCTATCAGGGCAGCGGGCGCGGCTTTGACCGCGCGGTGCTGACGCAGCTGGAAAGCTGGGTGCAAGAGGGCCGGCAGCCGGACCTCACGATCTGGTTCGACCTGCCCGCCGCCGTGGCCGCGACACGGCGCGCGGCCGTGCGCACCCCCGACCGCTTCGAAACCCAGGACCTGGCCTTCTTCGAACGTGTGATGGCTGGCTATGCGCAACGCATGAACGAGTCGCCCGGGCGCTTCCTGCGCATCAATGCCACCGCAGGCCGTGATGCCGTGTGGACACAGATCATTCGAGGCCTGGAGTCCCGCGCGTGGTGGTAGGCCCTGACGGCCAGTTGCCGCTGCCCTGGCTGGCCGAGCCGCTGCAGGCGGCCCTGGCCCAGCAACGTGGCCACGCGCTGCTGGTGCAAGGCCACGAAGGCATAGGCGCCCTGCCGTTTGTGCTGAGCCTGGCGCAGGCCTGGCTTTGCGAAAGCAACAGCGCTGATAGCCGCCCGCCTTGTGGCCGCTGCGGCAGCTGCAAGCTGATCCAGAACCACCTGCACCCGGACCTGCAGTTGCTGATGCCTGAAGTCCTGCGCCGGCAGCACGACTGGCCGCTGGTCGACGACAAGGCCGACAGCGACGACAGCAAGCGCAAGCCCAGCAAGCAGATACGCATCGACGAAGTGCGCGGTGTGATCGACTGGGTCTTCAGGACCAGCGGCCGCGGCCGTGGCAAGGTAGTGGTCCTGCACCCGGCCGAGGCTCTGAACCTGCAGTCGGCCAACGCCTTGCTGAAGACCCTGGAAGAGCCGCCGCCCGGCACTCGCATCCTGCTGAGCACGGCCGACGCGGCCTGGCTGCTGCCCACCGTGCGCAGCCGCTGCCAGATGCTGAAGCTGCCACCGCCGAGTACCGCGCAGGCGCTGGACTGGCTGCAAGGGCAGGGCGTGGAAGGTGCTGACGTTCTGCTGGCGGCCAGCAGCGGCCGGCCGCTGGAAGCCGCGGCCTGGTTTGCGTCGGGCGTGAAGGCCGACCAGTGGCAGGCGCTGCCCGGCGCCCTGTCGCGTGGGCTGCCCGGTGCCTTGCAAGGCTGGCCGCTGCCGCGAGTGCTGGATGCCTTGCACAAGCTCTGCCACGACGCCATGGCTTTGGCCAGCGGCGCCGCGCAGCGCTACTTTCCGGCCGGCAGCGTGCCTGTTGGCGCCAGCCTGCCGGCACTGTCGGCCTGGTCCCGCGAACTGGACCGCGTGGCGCGGCACGACGATCACCCGTTTTTTGAAGGGCTGATGCTGGACGCTCTGGTGGCGGCCGCGTCCAGAGCACTGAACTCCCGCGCAACGACCGCCCATACGCGCGGTGCGGCCCGGCGTGGCTTGGATACACTGCCGTCATGAATGAACGCGCACCGACTCGCTCAGGTGGCCTCGGGCCTCCGGTGGTCCCAGGGCAAGCCAGCGGCGCAGCGGGCCGGCCCAGCGTCATCCAATTGGTGTTCCGCGAAAAGGGCGCGCTCTACGCTGCCTACATCCCGCTGCTGACCGATGGCGGCCTCTTTGTGCCCACCACCCGCGAATACCGGCTGGGCGAAGACATCTACCTGCTGCTGTCCTTGCCCGACGACCCGCAGCGTTTTCCGGTGGCCGGCAAGGTCTCCTGGATCACGCCGGCGAATGCCTCGGGTGGCCGCACGCAGGGTGTGGGCGTTCGGTTCCCCAACGACGAGAAGTCGCGGCAGCTGAAGCTCAAGATCGAAGAGATCCTGGGCACGAGCATCTCTTCGGCCAAGCCGACGCAGACCATTTGAGGGCTGCGCGCGCCGCATGTGCGGTGCTGTCTCGCAGTACCAGCGCATGTTCGTCGACTCCCACTGCCACCTGAGCGATCCGTCGCTGCTCGGCCGTATCGCAGAGGTCCGTGCAGCCATGGCCCAGCACCGCGTGGACCGTGCACTGTGCATCTGCACCACGCTCGAAGAGTTCGACACCGTGCATGCGCTGGCGCTGGCGCATGACAACTTCTGGTGCACCGCCGGTGTGCACCCCGACAACGAAGGCATCACCGAGCCCGACGTGGCGGGCTTGCTGGCGTTGGCCAGCCTGCCCAGAGT
>JANOAM010000277.1:0-3799 GCA_031411215.1 Betaproteobacteria bacterium | reverse complement strand
AGCGACTCGCGGGCGACCACCGGCAACTTCTTCATCGACGACACGCTGCTGGCTCAGCATGGTGTGACGGACTTTGACCGTTATGCCGTGGTGCCGGGCACCACGAACCTGATCCCGGACTTCTTCGTCGACTGATTCATGGTTGGATCCGTGCCGCCCTCAATCCGGGCGGCCGTTTCCTCAATCCGTCCCACGCGGACTTCTGCGTGGCAGCGCGCCACAACAATGGCCGCGATGAACAAGCTGCTGCCGCCCTGGCATGTGTTGCGCGCCTACCTGATCGGTTGCGTGCCGCTGTTCGTGGTCTACACCATCGCCAACGAGACCGACGGCGACTTCACCAGCGGCTTCAACCTGGCCAGCGCGCTGGGTGGCACCTTGCGCAATGCCGGCCCATGCTTCGTGCTGCTGCTGCCGGTGTGGGCCTTCACCGGCTGGATGGAAGAACGCGGTTTTTCGGTCACCCGCACGCTGGTGCTGCACGGCCTGATGGCGGTGATCTTCGCCGCCGCGGTGCAGACCTCGTCGTACCTGCTGATCTGGCTCTTCCTGGGTTTGAAGACGGCCGAGCGTGCACGCGGCCAGTGGTTCATCTGGCAGGGCATGTTCATGATGATGATGTACTGGGCCACGGCTGGCGGCTTCACCGCCTACCGCGCCGTGCAGCATGCGCGGGCCGAAGCCGCAGCCACCGCGCAGGCCCAGGCGCTGCTGGCGCGCACGGAACTGGCCGCGCTGCGCAACAAGCTCAACCCGCACTTCCTGTTCAACACGCTGCATTCCATCATTGCCCTGACACGGCGTGACGCACCGCGCGCCGAGCAGGCGCTGCAGATGTTCAGCGACATGCTGCGCTATGTGCTGGACACCGAAAAAGCCGGCGCCGACCAAGTGCCGCTGCAGCAGGAACTGGACTTCACACGCGACTATCTGGCGCTGGAAGCGCTGCGCCTGGGTCCGCGCCTGACCGTGCACTGGCAGGTCGACGAGGACACGCTGACCTCCGCCGTGCCGGTGCTGAGCGTGCAGCCGCTGGTGGAGAACAGCATCAAACATGCCTTCAATCCGCGCAGTGCTCCGGGCAGCCTGACCGTCAGGGCCACGCGGCAGGGCGGTGAGGTTCATATCGCCGTGACGGACGACGGCCCGGGCTGCGAACCCGGCGCTTGGTCCCAGGGCCAAGGTCTTGGCCTCAAGACCGTGTCCCGCCGCCTGGCTCTGCAGCACGGTGCGCAAGGCCATTTGCGCGTCGACACCCAAGCCGGCGCCGGCTTCTCGGTGCACCTCACCATCCCCGCTTCACCATGACCTTGCGCACGCTGATCTGCGAAGACGAACCCCTGGCGCGCGACACGCTGCGCGACTTCATTGCCGCGCGGCCGGAACTGGTGCTGGTGGGCGAAGCCGCGGACGGCGCGCAGGCGCTGAAGATGGTCCGCGCGCTGCAGCCGCAACTGGTGTTCATGGACATCCAGATGCCGGAGCTGACGGGACTGGAGGTCGTGCGCCAACTGGAAGGCCTGCAGCCTTGGCCGGCCATCGTCTTCACCACCGCCTACGACCAGCATGCGGTGACGGCCTTTGAGCTGCATGCGCTGGACTATCTGCTCAAACCCTTCTCTTCAGAACGCTTTGACCGCGCCGTGCAGCGGGTGCTGGAAGAGGCCGCCGCACCGCGCGAAGCGGCTGTGTCGGCCCTGGCCGGCAGCGCAGGCTTGATGCACCGCATCCTCGTGCGCGACCGCGGCCAGATCTTTCCGTTGCCCACGGCCGAGATCGAATACCTGAAGTCCGATTCCAAGTACACATTGATCGCCGCGCGCGGCAGCAGCTACTACGTGCGCCTGCCGCTGGCGGACATCGAACCGCGCCTGGACCCGGCGCGCTTCCTGCGTGTGCACCGCAACGCCATCGTCAACCTGGACTTCGTGCAGAGCATGAAACCCGACGAGCAGAGCCAGCTGGAACTGCTGATGAGCGACGGCAGCAAGCTGCTTGCCAACCGCGAGGCGTCAAAGCTGCTGCGCGACCTGTCCATTTGATTGCGCATCCGAGCGGGTTTCTTCTTCCGCCACCGCACGGCCGCCCAAACGCAGCGCCGAGTGTTCACGTTGGCTCTGCACCACTGGGAAGAACATCTGGTGGTACCAGCGTTCCTGGCCATAGACCAGGTCGTCCTGCAGGCCCACCTTCTGCGGGTAGCGGCGTGTGATGTGGGCCGTGCCCAGCAGCACGTCCCACAGGAACAGGAAGTTGCCGAAGTTGCCCTTGTAGTGGCCGACGCCGTCGGCATTGGTCAGAGCATGGTGAGCCCAGTGCGTGGCGGGTGTGGAGATGGTGCGTTCCACCACCCACATCAGCGGCCGCAGGGTCTTGAAGCGGTACAGCGGCTCGTCCCAGCGCCAGGCGCAATGCGCGCCCAGGATCACGGCCAGCTTCAGCACGATGTAGATGGCATAGACCTTGGCAAAGCCCAGGAAGATCAACACGCCCGCGATCCACAGCCCCGGCATCAACAGGTAGTAGAAGAAGTTGTTGCGGTAGGTGATGCGGATGCTCATGTACTGCGCCGTGTGGTGCGCGCGGTGCAGCGGCCACAGCAGCGGCGAATGGGACGCGCGGTGCCACAGGTACTGCGTCAGGTCGTCGGCCACCAGCAGGATGCCGAACATGGCCCACCAGGGCAGGCCGGCCAGCGCGTTGCGCTGCTCGGGCGCGAACCAGCTGCACAGCTGGTTGGTGACCAGCAGAGCCAGTGGCTGCGCGATGGCCAGCAGCGCCAGGAACTGCAGCAGCTCCAGCTTGGTGTCGTCAGGCGTGGCGCGCACCGTGGCCTGGTAGCGGCGCGTCGCGAATTCCATGGCGGCATAGCCGACCATGACGCACAAGATCAGCGCGTTCTGCAGTTGGGGGTCCATGGTCTTGTCTCCGGTGTGGATTGCCGGCGCTCTGGCGGCGCGGCTGGGCGCGAGACTAGGGCTGGCGTCATCATGCGTCCATTGCATTGTTGACATGGATTCAATGCGATGAAAGCATTGAACCATGATGGACCTCAAGCGTTTGACCCACGTGGTGGCGCTGGCAGACGAACGCCACTTCGCCCGAGCAGCCGAGCGAGTGCACCTGAGCCAGCCCGCGTTCAGCCGCAGCATCCAGGCGCTGGAACGGGACTTGGGCCAGCGGCTTTTCGACCGTGACACCGGCGAGGTGCGGCCCACGCCCGCCGGCACCTTCCTTATCGAGCGTGCGCGCCGTTTGCTGTTTGACGCACGCTGCCTGCAGCGTGACGCCGAGCTCTACGCACAAAGCAACTTTGGCGACGCGGCCGTGGGTGCCGGCCCGTTCCCGGCTGCCACGCTGATGCCGCGTGTGCTGCCGGAACTGCGCCGCCGCTACCCCAACCTGCGCCTGCGCGTGGAGGTGGGCAACTGGGCGCAGTTGCTGGAGCAGTTGCGCGCCGAGCGGCTGGAGTTCTTCGTCGCCGACACGCGCAGCCTGCCGCAGGACGCCACGCTGGAGATCCAGCGCCTGGGCCGTCAGCAAGCCGCCTTCCATGTGCGCGCCGGCCACCCGCTGGCCGGGCGGCCCTGCACGCTGGACCAGATGTGGTCCTACGGGGTCGCCACCACCAAGCTGCCAGTGCCAGTGAAGGCGGCCCTGGGCGCCTTGCTGCAAGTGCCGCCGGGCCAGGAGCCGGGCTTTGCGCTGGAGTGCGACGACGTGCACCTGCTGCGTGTGGTGGCGCTGGAAACCGACACCGTGCTGGGCGCCACGCGCGTGGCCATGCGCGACGACGTGC
>JANOAM010000276.1:0-7878 GCA_031411215.1 Betaproteobacteria bacterium | reverse complement strand
CACGAGAACTGGCCGATCAGGTGACCCAGGAACTGCGCCGCCTGGCCGCGGCTGAGGACAACATCAAGATCCTCACGCTGTGCGGCGGCTCCACCATGCGCCCACAGCTGGCCAGCCTGGAACACGGTGCCCATGTGGTGGTGGGCACGCCCGGCCGCATCATGGACCACCTGGAACGCGGCAGCCTGAACCTGGAGGCGCTGAACACCCTGGTCCTGGACGAAGCCGACCGCATGCTGGACATGGGCTTCTTCGACGACATCAGCACCGTCGCCAAGCAGTGCCCCAAGCAGCGCCAGACCCTGCTGTTCTCCGCCACCTACCCCGAGGGCATCGCCAAGCTGAGCGCGGCTTTCCTGCGCAACCCGCAAGAGGTCAAGCTCAGCGAAGCACCCAAGGCGACGCAGATCCGCCAGGTCTTCTTCGAGGTGACCGAAGAGCAGCGCCTGCACGCCGTGGGCCTGCTGCTCAACCACTACCGCCCCGTCAGCACCCTGGCCTTCTGCAACACCAAGCAGCAGTGCCGCGACCTGGTGGAGGTGCTGCGTGCCCAGGGTTTCGCTGCGCTGGAACTGCACGGCGACCTGGAGCAGCGTGACCGCGACCAGGTGCTGGTGCGGTTTTCCAACCGCAGCTGCAGCGTGCTGGTAGCCACGGACATCGCGGCACGCGGGCTGGACATTGCGCAGCTGGAAGCCGTTGTCAACGTCGACATCACACCCGACGCGGCCACGCACACGCACCGCATCGGCCGCACCGGGCGAATCAGCCTGATGGGCCAAGACGGTCAGGACGGCGGAGAAGGCTGGGCCTTCAGCCTGGCCAGCCTGGACGAGATGGGCCGTGTCGGCCAGATCGAAAAAGCCGGCAACTTCACCACCACCTGGCAGCCGCTGGCCAGCCTGACGCCCAGCAGCCCGGACCCGCTGACGCCACCCATGCGCACGCTGCAGATCCTGGGTGGCCGCAAGGAGAAGATCCGCCCAGGCGACGTGCTGGGCGCATTGACCAAGGACCTGGGCTTTGCGTCGGCACAGATCGGCAAGATCAACGTCAACGAGTTTTCCACCTACGTGGCGGTGGACGCGAGCATTGCGGCGCAAGCCGAACGCCTGCTGAACGCCGGCAAGGTCAAGGGCAAGAGCGTCAAGGTCCGCCTGCTGACGGATTGAAGCCCCCAGCTCACGATGTTCGCGCCCCCCGAGGGGGTGCGTTTCGGCCCGGTAAACCCGGATCCGAAACCTCTATCTCGAAGCCAGCGCCTTCTCGATGAAGCGGCGCTGTACACGCGCCTTCGGCACGGGCCGGTCCCACCACACGCGCACGTCCTCTTCCAAGCCTATGCCGTGCATGTAGTTGTAGATGGCCTTCTTCAGGCCCGGCCCCAGCGCGTCGTGGTCGGTGCCGGTGGGGTCGATGAAGCCCACGTCGTTGCGCGCAAAAGTCCCGGGCGGCAGCGGGTGCAGGGTGACGCCGTAGTCCTGCGGCTGCTGGCCCACGGGCGAGTGCACGGTGCAGACAAAGCGGTGCCAGAAGCCGCTGTGTATGCAGCCGTTGGCAAAGAGCTGGCGCACCAGTTCCAGCGCGTCGACGGTGTCTTGTTCAGTCTGCGTAGGAAAGCCGTACATCAGGTAGGCATGCACCAGCACACCGGCGTCGGCAAAGCCCTTGGTGACACGCGCCACCTGCTCCACCGACACGCCCTTTTTCATCAGCGTCAGCAGGCGGTCCGAGGCCACTTCCAGCCCGCCGCTGATGGCGATGCAGCCGCTGTCCGCGAGTTGCTGGCACAGGTCGGGCGTGAAGGTCTTCTCGAAGCGGATGTTGCCCCACCAGGACACCCGCGTGCCGCGGCGCTGCAGCTCCGTGGCCATCGCCTTCAGCGCCTTGGGCGGAGCGGCTTCGTCGACGAAGTGGAAGCCGGTCTGCCCGGTCTCGGCCACCACGGCCTCGATGCGGTCGACCAGCGTGGTGGCCGTGGCCGCGTCATAGCGGCTGATGTAGTCCAGCCCCACGTCGCAGAAGCTGCACTTCTTCCAGTAGCAGCCATGCGCCACGGTCAGCTTGTTCCAGCGGCCGTCGCTCCACAGCCGGTGCATGGGGTTGAGCATGTCCAGCAGCGACAGGTACTGCGCCAGAGGCAGGCCGTCCCAGGTGGGCGTGCCGACCTCGTCAAAGGGCACGTCGGGTTCGACGAAGTTGGTGTACTTCACCTCACGGCCGACACGATGAAAGGTGCGCACCAGGCGCTGGGCAGAACGCGCGCCGCGCAAGTGCTCCAGCAAGGCCAGCAGCGGGCGCTCGCCGGCGTCCAGCGTCACGTAGTCGACGAAGTCGAAGACGCGCGGATCGGCCAGTTCGCGCAGTTCGGTGTTGACGAAGCCACCCCCCAGCACGATGACCGTGCCAGGCCGCGCAGACTTGATCGCCTGGGCGATGCGGAAGGCCCCGTAGACCGCGCCCGGAAACGGCACGCTCAGCAGCAGCACATCAGGCTGGTGCTGCTCCAGCGCAGCAACCGTCAGTGTCTGCAGCATGCGGTCGACCAGATTGGGCGGTGCGGCCAGCGCGTCCGCCAAGGGGTCGAAACTGGGCTGACTGGCCGCCAGGCTCTCGCCGTAGCGCACGAACTCAAAGCGCGGGTCGGCCGCGTCCTTGATGACATCGGCCAGGTCGTTGAGGTAGAGCGTCGCCAGGTGGCGTGCGCGGTCGCTGCTGCCCAGGGCGCCGAAGGCCCAGGCGAGCGGATCGTCGCCGTCGTCGTGGGCTACATAACCGTCCAGTGCGGCGAAGCGCTCGCCTTCGGGCAGAAAGGCACGCGCGGCGATGCGGTGGGCCAGCGTCGGGTCGCGGCCTTGCAGGAAAGCCAGCGTCGGCTCGACGGTGGCCAGGTACTCGGCAAAGTGCGCGTCAAAAGCCTTCACCCGGCGGCTGCGCTGGTCGGCCGGCTGGTTGTGAACGGCTTCCCGCAAGGCTTGCAGCCCGGTGCGCGACAGCAGTTGCAGGATCAGCGCCAGCGCCAGGTCCACCTGCGTCGCAGCCACACCGCGCGAGCGCAGAAAGCCCGTCAGGTAGGCCGTGGACGGATAGGGCGTGTTGAGTTGAGTCATCGGCGGGATGACGCTCAGCACACACAGCGCAGCGGCAGGGCTTGGGTGGGAGGCGGACACGGGCACCATTGTCGCGGCCCAGCGTGCCCGGTCGGGTACAGTGCGCCGCGCGATGGATCACGAAGAACAGAACGAACTTCTAGCGCAACTGCTTCGCAACTTCCTCGGGCCCGTCGATGAAGGCGCGCTGGCCGCCCTGAAGGCCCAACTGGAATGGGTGGAAGTGGCCGCTGGCCAGACGCTCATGGCCCAGGGCGACCCGGGCGACTCCATGTACCTGTCGGTCAGTGGCCGCCTGCGCGCCTATGTGCGCGACGAGGACGGCGTCGAACACATGGTGCGCGAAATGGCGCGTGGCCAGGTGATCGGCGAAATGGCGCTCTACACGGACGAACCGCGCTCGGCCACCGTGGTGGCCATACGCGACTCGGTGCTGGTGCGCCTGGGGAAACCGCAGTTCCACGAGCTGCTTCGGGGCAGCGTGCAGGCCTCCATCGCATTGACACGGCAGTTGATCCGCCGCCTGCAATCGGCGCAGACACGTTCGGACTTGGCGCGGCCTGTGAGCGTCGGCCTGATCCCGGTGACGGCGGGCGTGGACGCCTGGCGGTTCAGTGAGCGACTGGGCGAAGAACTGCAGAAGCTGTTGCCCCATGGCAGCGTGTGCCTGGTGGACGCGGCTCGGGTGGACCAGGACCTGGGCCAGCCCGGCCTGGCGCGCAGCGTGGCGGCACCGGACAGCGACACGTCGCGGCGCATCGCGCTGCTGCTGGACCGCCTGGAGATGCGCTACGACTACGTGTTGCTGGTGGCTGATGCCGAACCCACGCCGTGGACCGAGCGCTGCACACGCCGCAGCGACGAACTGCTGCTGCTGGCCCAGGCCGATGAGCCGCCGCGCCTGCATGCCAGCGAAGAGCGCTTCCTGATGAACCGCGGCGGCCGGTCGGAGGCCGCCGAGATCCTGGTTCTGCTGCACCATGAAGACCGGCGCTGCCCGCAAGGTACCAAGCACTGGCTGGCTCGGCGCCCCGTCAGCGACCACGTGCATGTGCGCCCCACGTTGGCACGCGACATGGCGCGGCTGGCGCGCCTGCAAAGCCGCCAGGCCGTGGGCCTGGTGCTGGCCGGCGGCGGGGCCCGCGGCGTTGCCCACCTGGGCGTGGTGCGCGCGCTGAAGGAACGCGGCGTGGAGATCGACTGTGTGGGCGGCACCAGCATGGGCGCCGTGATAGGCGCGTTGGTGGCGGCCGACTTGCCGGTCGAGACCATGACGGACGTCTCCAGGACCGCCTTCAGCACCAACCCCACGGGCGACATCAACTGGGTCCCGCTGTTGTCGCTGATCCGCGGCCAAAGGCTGCGCAAGGTGGTCCAGCGCGCGGCACAGCGGGTGTTCGGCTGCGAACCCGACGTGGAAGACCTGTGGAAGAACTTCTACTGCATCGCCAGCAACTTCTCGCAAGCCACCGAACAGGTGCTGCGCGACGGCCCGCTGCTGAAGGCCCTGCTGGCCAGCGCAGCCATCCCGGGCGCCCTGCCTCCGGTGATGCGGCAAGGCGACCTGCTTTGCGACGGCGGCACCTTCAACAACTTTCCCGTCGACCTGATGCGTGTGCAGCGTGGTGTGGGCAAGGTGGCCGGCGTGGACCTGAGCTTCCGCACGCCCCGCAAGATCGACCTGGACGAAGTGCCCAGCGCGTGGGCTTTGCTGATGGACCGTCTGCGGCCCAAATCACGCCGGCGCTTCCGCTTGCCCTCGCTGACGTCCTACCTGATGAGCGTGACGGTGCTGTACAGCACCTCGCGGCAGCGCCAGGGGCGGCGGCTGACGGACCTGTATTTCAACCCACCACTGGAGCGTGTGGGCATGCTGCAGTGGGAAAAGTTCGAGCACATCGTGGGTCTGGGCTACGCCCATGCGAACGAGATCCTGACGGCCATGAGTGCAGAGCAATTCGAACCCTATCTGCGGGGAGGCCGCGGACACGGCGCCTGAATGCCTGCACCCGCAACTGCGGGCCTCCGCCACCACCGATTGGTTTTGGCACCGACATGCCCGTATCGGCGAGCGCCGGACAGATCTGTGCGGGGTCTCTGGTAGCGATTTGCGCGTCAACTTTGCTGTATCAGCATCGAAAAGCCTTTAAGTTCTCCGTTCGCAGCCGTTTGGAGACGTAGGCCGAAGGCCGCCGAAGGGCGAGTGTGCAGATGTGGTCGACGCCCAGGAACGTCAGCGCGGACAGCACGGCGCGGATGACTTCGCTGGTCAGCGCAGGCGCCGGTTGCATACCCGGGACAGCACGGTGTCGGCTGAATTGACAGATCCGGGTTGCCGATCCGACACAAGTTGGCAGGCTGGAAAAATACCCAATTAAATCAATGGTTTAGATTGCATCTGCGGCAAAGGCATAGTTCCTGCTAGCGTAACTTCAAACACCAAAGATCCCAGGTCGGACAAAACTCAAACCTAAACCTTCAAGGCATGACGTCCATGAAACTCCGCAAAGTGCTCGCAGCGACCGCCTTGGCGCTCGCCTCATCCGCCAGCTTCGCCGCTCCGGCACTGTATTTCCTGGTCGACGGTGACACCTTCACCCAACCGTTCAGCATCAGCAACCAGTCCACGGGCGGTGAGTACGTCACCCGGTTCCAGTTGGACATCAGTCCCGCGGGCATGGTTTTCGACACCGTCGATGACGGCCTCCCGAACAATGGCACGGCTGGCCGCGCCTTCACCCCGGTCGGCACCGACGGGACGACCACGGGCCTGCAGGCTGGCGGCAACCCTGCCGATGGCGCTTCGGTGCTGGACATTTCCTTCAATGACTTCAACGCCGGAGAGTCGTTCCGGTGGAACATCGACATCGACGGCGCCACCGGCTTGCCCATCACCGTCACCGGCAACATGCTGATCGGCTCCACGGTCTCGATCTGGTTCAGCAACGGTGAACGCCTGTTCGGTTCGCTGGTGGCCGTGGCCGGCAGCCCGCAAGCCTCGCAGCTGTTCATCACCGGTCGTGATACTGGCAACCAGACGCCGGAACCTGGATCATTGGCTCTGGCTGGTCTGGCCCTGCTGGGTCTGGGCGTGGCACGGCGCGGCAAGCGGGCCTGATCACGCTACGCGCCTCGGCGCAAAATCAAGCGGCCCTGTGGGGCCGCTTTTTTTCGTCTGCACTTTTTCTGCCTACCCATCCACCGCAACCACGACCGCAAGCGCCATGCATCTCGAAGTCCTGCCCCGCGACTTGACGCCCTACCGCCGCGGCAACACGGGCGTCGACTACGTGCACCGCTTTGAGTCGAACGAGCCGGGCCCGCACGTGCTGGTCAATGCCCTGACCCACGGCAACGAGCTCTGCGGCATGGTGGCCGCCACCCACCTGCTGGACCGCGGCGTGCGCCCACTCGTCGGCACACTCACGGTGAGTTTCGCCAACGTCGCCGCCTACGAGTCTTTCGACCCCTCCCAGCCTTTCGACAGCCGCCAACTGGTCCACAACCTGAACCGCATCTGGTCACCCGAATGGCTGGACGGCCTCGAAGACAGCCCAGAACTGCGCCGCGCCCGTGAACTGCGTCCCGTCGTGGCCGCGGCGGGCCACATCCTGGACCTGCACTCCACCAGCCTGCCCGTGCAGCCCTTCTGGGTCTATCCGCAGTTCGACCGCAATGCCGCTACGGCCCTGGCCATAGGCCGGCCCGCGGTGCACCTGGTTATGCCCCAGGGCCTGGGCTCTGGCACACCGCTGATCCAGCATGGCCGGCATGGCAGCGCGGTCGGCCCCGGCGCTGCGCTGGTGGCGGAATGTGGCCAACACTTCCTGCAAGCGACCAGTGACCTGGCTGTCGAGGTGGTGCTGGACTTCCTGGCCCACTTCGGTCTGCTGGATAGACGGCTGGCCGCCGCCACGGCGCCGCAGCAGCGCTTTCTGCTGCTGCAGACCTGCATGGTCCGCAGCGAGCGTTTTCAGTTCGTACGCCCGCTGATCGGCTTTGAGACCTTCCAGCAGGACGAACTCATCGCCACCGACGGCGACATCGAAATCCGCGCGCTGTGCGACGACTGCACCATCCTCATGCCCACGCGCCAGCCCATCGTGGGCCGTGAGGCGGTCTACCTGGCGCGGTCCCTGTAGACGCCGCAGCCGTTTCTACTGCGCCCTCGCCCGGTGCGACACTTGGTGCTCCTGCCTGTCCCCCTTCAGGAGCCCTTGGGCATGACCGCCGTCCTGCAAAGTCTCATCGCCGGCCAATGGCTGGGCCGACAACCTGCACAGCCGCTGCGCAGCGCCATCAATGGCCGCCCGGTGGCCAGCACACACGCCGAAGCGCCGTCTTTCGAAGAAGCCCTGCATCACGCCCGTGCGGTTGGTGGGCCAGCGCTGCAGGCGCTGGGCTTCCAGGAACGTGCCGCCATCCTGAAGGCGCTGGCCCGCTACCTGGGTGAACACAAGGAAGTGCTCTATGCGCTGTCCGCGCACACCGGCGCCACCCGCAACGACGGCTGGATAGATATTGAAGGTGGCAGCGGCACGCTGGCCGCATACGCCGCCTTCGCGGGCGCTGAACTGCCCGGTGGGAATCTTGTGCACGAGGGCCCGGTGCTGCCGTTGTCCAAGAAGGGCGGCTTTGCCGGCACGCACATCCTGGTGCCGCGTGGCGGGGTAGTGGTTCATATCAACGCCTTCAATTTCCCGGTGTGGGGGCTGCTGGAAAAGTTCGCGCCGAGCTTCCTGGCCGGCATGCCCTGCATCGCCAAACC
>JANOAM010000275.1:0-5017 GCA_031411215.1 Betaproteobacteria bacterium | reverse complement strand
CATGAAGCGCTCGGGGTCGGGCTGCGTCATGGTGGTGGTGTACATCTGCACGTCGCAGTAGAACTTGCCGTAGGTGTCCGGGTTGGCGACGTCGGACGAGAAGAACACGCTGGCGGTGACGGACTTCAGTTCCAGGTCGATGCCGGCCTTCTGGCAGCCCTGCTTGACGACGGCCTGCTCCTTCTGGCGCAGCGCGTTGACGCTGGTCTGGTAGACGAACTTCAGCTTCTTGCCGCCCTTTTCGCGGATGCCGTCGGCGCCCTTCTTCCAGCCGGCCGCTTCCAGGATGCCATTGGCCTTGTCGACATTGAACTCGAACTTGTTGTTCGGGCTGCGGTAGCGCGGCGGGTTGTTCAGGAAGTTGGCCGTGGCCACGCCGGTGCGGCCGTAGATGAAGTCCTGGATGCTCTGGCGGTCGGCCAGCAAGGCCATCGCCTGGCGCACGGCCGGGTCGCTGAAGGCGAAGTGCTTGGTCTTCATGCTGGACCGTTCACCGTCGACTTCCGCCACCGGGTCGGTGGGGTTGAGCTGGATGAATTCGATGTCGCCGCTGGGCACGATGGCCGTACGGCCCTTGCCACCGGCTTCCAGGCGCTTGAGCACCTCGTCTTCCACCTGCAGGTTCCAGGCGTAGTCGTATTCACCGGTCTGCAGCACCGCGCGTGCGGCTGACACGGCGTCGCCGCCGCCCTTCATTTCGATGCTGTCGAAATAGGGCCGGTTGGGCATGTGGTACGCGGTGTTGATGGCGCCAGCGACCATGTCACCCGGCTTGAAGTCCACAAACTTGTAGGGACCGGTGCCGACGGGCTTCAGGTTGGCCGGTGCCTCACGTGACTTGGCGCCCGCATAGGCGCCGAAGTGGTGCTTGGGGATGATCATGCCTTCGGCGGCCACAAAGGCCGTGGCCCAGAAAGGCGTGGGCTTGGCGAAGGTGACGCGGATGGTGTGGCTGTCCACCTTGGTGACGACCACGTCCTTGTAGACACCGGTGGTCACGGCTGCGGTGGCCGGGTCCTTGGCGTATTCCCAGGTGAAGACGCAGTCGTCGGCGGTGAAGGGCTGGCCGTCGTGCCAGGTGACGCCCTTCTTCAGCTTCCAGATGACGCTCTTGCCGTCAGGGGTCAGGCCGCCGTTTTCACGCGTGGGGATCTCGGCTGCCAGGATGGGCAGGAGGGTGCCTTCGCTGTCCCAGCAGGCCAGCGGTTCGTAGAAGATGCGTGAGCCTTCCTGGTCCTTGGTGCCGTTGGCAAAGTGCGGTTGCAGCAGCGTGGCGCCCTGCCACCACAACACCTTCAGCGCACCGCCGCCGCCGCGCTTGGTGGGTTTGTAGTTCACCACCGGCTGGGCTTGCGCCACACCGGCGTGCATCAGCAGCATGGACGCCATCGGGGCAGAAATGCCCAGGCCCACCATCTGCTGGATGAAGCCGCGGCGCGGCAGCTTGCCTTCGCGGACGTCTTCGATCAGGTCGCGCAGTTCACGTTCTTGCATGTTCAGTTCTCCTGGCGGGTCTTGAAGCTTCGAACCTTGGGCAACTGGTGTTTGCCAAGGACAGCGCACCGCTGCGGTGCAAATCCGGCCCGATGCTATCGGCTCGCCTTGCCGCGGCCATCGGGGTCCGCACTAGGCGGGGTAGGGCGATACTTGAGGCGATGAGCAGCCCCGTCTTCATCGTGCACGGTCCAAAGCCGCCGTCAGCACCGGCGCAACCCCTGGTGCTGGACTCGCCCCACTCTGGCTTTGTGATGCCGGCGGACTTTGGCTCGGTACGCACCGACGCGGACTTGAGGGATGGCGAAGACTGTTTCATTGATGAGCTGTACCTCCCTGCTACAGCAAGGGGCGTGCCGCTGCTGGCGGCGCAGTTCCCACGCACCTACCTGGACCCCAACCGCCACGCCGGCGACATAGACCCCGACTTGCTGGACGAGCCCTGGCCGCACCCCGTGCAGCCCAGTGGCAAGGCGCGTTTGGGCAAGGCCCTGGTCTGGCGCACGCTGGACGATGGCCGGCCTATCTACGACCGCAAGCTGAGCGTGCTGGAGCTGCAGCAGCGCATTGCGCGTTGTCACCAGCCCTACCACGCCCAGCTGCAGGCCTTGCTGGATGCGGCGCACTGCCGTTTTGGCGTGGTGCACCACCTCAACTGCCACTCCATGAACGCCGTCAGCGGTGCGATGGGTGAGGGTGGCGCCGGCATCGCACGCGCCGACATCGTGCTGGGCGACCGCGACGGCACCACCTGCGCGCCCGAATTCACCGCCTTCGTGCGCAACTTCCTCAGCGGGTGCGGCTACGAGGTGAAGGTCAACGACCCGTTCAAGGGCGTGGAGCTGGTGCGTGCCTACAGCAACCCGGCGGCCGGCCGCCACAGCCTGCAGCTGGAAGTGAACAAGCGGCTCTACATGGACGCCGTCTCCGGGCTTTCGACACCCCGGCGTCATGAAGGCTTCATCCGTCTGCAGGCGCACCTGACGCAGCTGGTGGACGCCATCCTGGACCAATTCACCCCGAAAGCTTCGAAATGAGCGCAGCTGTCTCCGTTGAACTGCAAGCCCCCGACATCCGCCCCTGGCGCGAGGGCAACACAGGCGTGGACTGGGTGCACCGCTGGACCGGCGCACAGCGCGGCCAGAAGGTCATGGTGCAGGCGCTGACCCACGGCAACGAGATCTGCGGCGCCATTGCGCTGGACTGGCTGTTCAGGAGCGGCTGGCGCCCTTTGCGCGGTGAACTGGTGCTGGCCTTTGGCAACGTGGACGCCTACGCACGATTCGACCCAGTCGACCCTTTCCCCTCACGCCTGGTGGACGAGGACTACAACCGTGTCTGGGCCGATGAGCAGCTGTTCGGCAGACGCGACAGCGTGGAGTTGCGCCGCGCCCGGCTGCTGCAGCCCTTCGTGGACCAAGCCGAACAACTGCTGGACATCCACAGCATGAGCGAGCCCTGCGCGCCGCTGATGGTCTGCGGCACGGTGGACAAGAACGCAGCGTATTCGCGGCTGCTGGGTGTGCCTGAGGTCCTGCTCATCGACACCGGCCACCCGGCAGGCCTGCGCATGGTGGAGCGTGGCGGCTTTGGTGACCCCATGACGGCGCGCCACGCGGTGCTCATCGAATGCGGCCAGCACTGGGAGAAGGCTGCGGCGGACGTGGCCATCGACTGCCTGGTGCGCTTCCTGGGGTTGACTGGCCTGGCCGATGCCGCCTGGGTGGCGGCAAACACCCGCCTGCCGCTGCCCGCACGGCAGAAGCTGGTGCGCGTGACCGAAGCCGTGGTGGCGCGCAGCAGCAGCTTTCGCTTCCTGATGCCCACACACGGCCTGCAGGTGGTGCCCAAGGCCGGCACGCCACTGGCGCAGGACGGCGACCACATCTGGCTCACGCCCTACGACCACTGCGTACTGGTGATGCCCGGCACGCACAACCTCAAGCCCGGCGGAACAGCGGTCAGGCTGGGACGTTTCGAGTAGCGCTTTCAGCCGCGCTCTTGGCAACTGCGGCGGCGATCAGCTGCACCACGGCCGCCGCGGTGGATTCAGGCTGTTCCATGGGGAACAGGTGCGAGCCTTCCAGCCAGGCCAGTCGGTCACCCACCAGCAGGCGCGTGGCAGCCAGGCCAGCCTGGCGGCCTTCGGGTGAGCGTGTGCCGCCCAGGTAGCTCATGGGACAGCCCGGTGGGTGGCGTTGCAGCAGCGGCATCAGCTGGTGCGGCAGCGTGCTGTAGACGTGCGTTTCCACGTCACGGTGGAAGGCCAGGCGCACGGCGCCCGGGCCGCTGTCGGGGTCGTCCTCCATGCCGGCGGTGATGTAGTCGCTCAGCACCCTTTCGTCCCAGACCGCGAAGGCCCGCTTGGGCTTGAAGTGCGCCAGCGCTGCGGTGCGCGAAGCCCAGCGTTCGCGCCGCTTGGCCGACACGTGGGCCGGGCTCATGCGGGCCATCAGACCCGACAGCTTGGCCATGTGCACGGTGTGGGCACGCCAGCCGGCGACGATGGGCGAATCGACCAGCGTCAGCGTTTGCGCCAGCCCGGGCCGCCTGCACGCGGCGAGAACGCTGACATAACCACCCATGGAGTGGCCCACCAGGTGCACGCTTTGCCCCGGCGCTTCGCGGGCGACGAAGGCCAGCAACTCGTCGCGCAGATGCGGCCAGTTGCTGGTGACGGTGTAGGCCGGGTCATGGCCAAAACGGTCCAGCGCCAGCACACGGAAGCCTGCTGCGCGCCAGGCTTCAAACAAGACGCGGTAGGTGCCCGCCGGAAAGCCGTTGGCGTGGCTGAAGACGATGGTGCGCGAGGGTTCCAGCGCGGGCGCTTGTGCTTTCCGGGGCATCAGACGATTCGTTCACCCGGGTTGGTGATCTTGCGCATCTGCTCGAAGCGGCCGCTGCTGGTCATCAGCGGGTGGGCCGCATCACCACCATCCCAGCGCGGGTCCTCGATGCCCTCGAAGACCTCGCGCAGGCGCTGGCCCCAGGTGGTGTGGATCATCTGGAAGTACGGGTTTTGTTCGTCTATGCACACGTGCTGTTCGCTCTGGAAGCTGCCTTCGCGGTAGACCAGCAGGTCCAGCGGCAGGCCGACGCTCAAGTTGGACTTGAGCGTGCTGTCCATGGACACCAGCGCGCACTTGGCGGCTTCGTCCAGTTGGGTGTCGGGCACCAGCACGCGGTCCAGGATGGGCTTGCCGTACTTGCTCTCACCGACCTGGAAGAAGCAGGTCTCGCGTGTGGCTTCTATGAAGTTGCCGGCGCTGTAGACCAGGAACAGGCGCATCGCCTCACCCTTGATCTGGCCACCGAAGATCATGCTGGCGTTGAAGTCCACACCAGCCGCCTTCAGCGAAGGCCCGTCCTGCTGGTAGACACGCCGAACGGCGCTGCCCAGCACACGCGCCACGTCGAACATGCTGGTGGCGTTCCAGATGGTGATCGGTTCCTTGTCACCGTTGTCCAGCTTCTCCACCTGCAGCACTTCGCGCACGCTCTGGCTGATGCTCAGGTTGCCGGC
>JANOAM010000274.1:0-8009 GCA_031411215.1 Betaproteobacteria bacterium | reverse complement strand
CGCGCGCCCCCGCCGTCGCTGCTGATCCCGATGGCGGCCGACCAGCCCAGCCTGGAGATCGCCCGCCTGCAGGCGCGGCACTTCCTGGAACACAACGGCGTCGATGAACACGCGCTGGCCGGCGTGGAACTGGTGCTGGAGGAAGCCGCCACCAACGTGCTGCGTTACGGCTATGCGGGCCTGCCGCCGGCAGAACGCTGGATAGAGATCGACCTGCAGGTGGACCTGGACGAGGTGCAAGTGCTGCTCGTCGATGACGGCAAACCCTTCGACCCGCTGGACGAAGGCGCGGTGCTGCTGCCCGACACGCTGGACGACGCGCAGGTCGGCGGCCTGGGGCTATTGATGATCCGCAATACCTCCAGCCGCCTGGCCTATGAACGGCGTGACGGCAAGAACCGGCTCACGATGACCATCCCGCGGACCTGAGTGCAGCCCTGGCGGTCTGCGCTGTCATTCAGCGCAGATCGGTTCAGCGCAGATCAGGCCGGTCCGGCAATTCGTTGGGGTTGCTTTCGCCTTCGGCCAGCGCAAAGTGCTTCAACAGCAACGTGTCCACCGCGTCAACGGCCTGCATCAAGCCGTCTTCAAAGCGCCCGGCGCGGAAGGCATCGCGCATGTTGGCGATGAGGCCGTCCCAAGTGGCCTGCGGCACCTGCCTCGTCAGGCCGCGGTCGGCCACGATCTCGATGGCGTGTTCGGCCAGCAGCAGGTAGATCAGCACGCCGTTGTTGTGCTCGGTGTCCCACACACGCAGTTTGCCGAACATCGTCACCGCACGTTCGCGCACGCTGGCGTTGCGCCACAGGTAGCTCAGTGGCAAGCCGGCTTCGACGCTGATGCGGATCTCGCCGCTGTGGCGCAACTCGGCCGCGGCCACACGGGCCTGCAGCCGTTGCATGCCGTCGGGGCCCAGTGCGCGCGCGCTGTCGGTCTCGTCCCGCCAGCGGTGCTTGAGGATGCGGGTGAGCGTGTGCAGCAGGCCCATCACCAGTCTCCCGAGGCGCCACCGCCGCCAAAGTCGCCACCACCGCCCGACGAGAAGCCGCCACTGCTGCTGCTGCTTCCGCCGCCGCTCCAGCCGCCGCCACTGCCCGTCCAGCCACCGCCCCAGCCGCCGATGGACGCACCACCACGGCCGCGCACCCGGCTGCTGAGCAGCGAGCCCACGCCCACGATGCCCACCAGCACCAGCGCCACCACGCCGGCGCCCACGGCGATGGCGATGCTGGTGGTGATCCACCACGCCACACCGCCCGCGGCGCCCGCGGTCAACACCGAGCCCATGCGCCGGCCCAGGATGCGGCTCAGCAGCGAGCCCACCAGCGGCACAGCGATGAAGAAGAACAACGCGATGTTGGCGTCCTCGGGCTCGACCCGCGACGGGGCAGCCTCGGGCGTGGGCAGGTGTTCGCCGCGGACGCGCTCCATCAGCTTGTCCACCGCCGCGTTGAGGCCACCCGCGTAATCGTCGACGCGGAAGGCGGGCTTGATGGCGCTGTCGATGATCTGCCGCGCCGCCAGGTCGGGGATGGCGCCTTCCAGTGCCTTGGCTACCTCGATGCGCACCTTGCGCTCGTTCTTGGCGACGACCAGCAGCAGGCCGTCGCCCACCTCACGGCGGCCAATCTTCCAGCTCTCGCCCACACGCTGCGCATAGGACGCGATGTCTTCCGGTGCCGTGGCCGGCACCAGCAACAGCACGATCTGCGGGCCGCTGGCCGCTTCAAAGGCCGCCAGCTTGGCGTCCAGCGCATTGCGTTGTTCCGCGCTGAGCGTGCCGGTCTGGTCGATGACACGGCCGCTCAGCGGCGGCACCGGCAACACGTCCTGCGCACGCGCTGCGCTTAGCGCCAGCGCACAGGCCAACACGGCCCAGCGCAGGAGGTGCTTCATGGGCTGTGTCGGTACGCTACTTGGACGCGGCGGCCGCCGGCGCGGCGGGCTTGTCGAAGCTCACCGCGGGCGGTGTGGAGATGGCCGCCTCATTCGCCACGGTGAAGCTGGGCTTGACGGCATAGCTGAAGATCATGGCCGTCAGGTTGCTGGGAAAGCTGCGCGCCAGCACGTTGTATTCCTGCACGGTCTTGATGTAGCGGTTGCGCGCCACGGTGATGCGGTTCTCGGTGCCTTCCAGCTGCACGCGCAGGTCCTGGAAGCCCTGGTTGGCCTTCAGGTTGGGGTAGTTCTCGGTGACGACCAGCAAGCGGCTCAGTGCGCCGCTCAGCTCACCCTGCGCGGCCTGGAACTTGGCAAAGGCCTCGGGGTTGTTCACCAGTTCCGGGGTGGCCTGGATGCTGGTCGCCTTGGCGCGGGCTTCCACCACTTTCGTCAGCGTCTCTTGTTCGAAGTTGGCCTCGCCCTTCACGGTGGCCACGATGTTGGGGATCAGGTCGCTGCGGCGCTGGTACTGGTTCAGCACTTCGGCCCAGCCGGACTTGACCTGCTCGTCCAGGCGCTGGAAGTCGTTGTAGCCGCAGCCACTGAGCACAGCCGTGCCGGCCAAAGTGAGCAGCAGCGCGGCGCGGCGGCCCCAGTGCGAGACGTGCGAGAAGTGCGAGAAGTGCGAGAAGTGCGAGAAGCTCGAGAAGGTCTTCGTCAGGCTCATCAGTGGGCTCCAGCAGGTTGGGCGGGCGCATGGTACCCGCGGGTCACCAGATGGGGCCCGACAATCGCGCTTCAAGCCCGACTGGACACGGCAACCCCCATGACCGACCTGATGCAGGCCCTGCGCGGCGCGCAACACCCCAGCGCCGCGCCCTTGCAGCCCTTGCGCAGCCTGCTGGTGGTGGGCGGCGGCGGCACGCTGGGTTCGGCCGTGCTGGCCGAGGCCTTGGCGGCGGGGCGTTTTGCCCGGGTGATGGCCTTGGTGGCCGAGCCCATCTGTTCAACAGTGCGCGGTTTCGTGCCGCTGGACGCGGCGGTGCTGGCGCGCGGCGACGCCCTTGCCGCCGATGCGGCCGTTGTCGTGCTGGAACGCCGGCGCTACAGCAATGGCCGTGACGACGCCTTCTCGCAGCCGCAGGTGGACGAGCTGCTGCC
The DNA here is from genome assembly GCA_031411215.1 of Betaproteobacteria bacterium. GTDB lineage: Bacteria > Pseudomonadota > Gammaproteobacteria > Burkholderiales > Burkholderiaceae_C > Rubrivivax. The sequence continues at coordinate 4,967 of JANOAM010000274.1, read as the reverse complement.
CATCGCCCGCCAGTTGCTGCGCAGCGGCGTGCGGCGCCTGCTCGTCGTGGTGCCGCACTCGCCGGCCCTCATGCCGCAGGCGCTGGCGCATGGCTTTGCCAACCTGGACGAAACCGCGGTGGCCGGGTTGGGCTTTGACCACCTGGTGATGCTGCGCGCCGCACAGGCCCAGGCGCCCGAAACCACCCGTGGCATGGCGCGTGTGGCTGCGCTGTGGCTGGCGCAGCTGAGCTGGATGGTGCCGCAGCGCCAGCAGGCCCTGCGTGCGGTGGCGTTGGCGCGCTGCGTGGTGCAGCTGGCGCGCCTGCTGCCGATGGCCACGCCGGGCACACGTGTCATCTCGCCGGAACAGCTGTGGCAGTGGAGCCAAAACGACGCCGGGCTGGAAGCGGCAATTGCCCGGGGCCTGGGTCTGGGTCTGGGTCTGGTGCCGCCCACGGCCCCCTAAACTTGTCGCCATGTGGCCCGCCCTTCAAAACGACACTTTCCTGCGCGCCTGCCAGCGCCAGCCCACCACCCACACGCCCATCTGGCTGATGCGCCAGGCCGGCCGCTACCTGCCGGAATACAAGGCGACGCGCGAAAAGGCCGGCAACAGCTTCATGGGCCTGGCCACCAACGTGCAGTACGCCACCGAGGTGACGCTGCAGCCGCTGGAGCGTTTTGCGCTGGACGCGGCCATCCTTTTCAGCGACATCCTCACCGTGCCGGACGCCATGGGCCTGGGTCTGAGCTTTGGCGCCGGGGAAGGCCCCAAGTTCGCCCGCCCGCTGCACGACGAGGCGGCCGTGATGGCCTTGCAGGTGCCGGACCTCAACAAGCTGCGCTATGTCTTTGATGCCGTCACCAGCATCCGCAAGGCGCTGAACGGCCGTGTGCCGCTGATCGGCTTTTCCGGCAGCCCCTGGACGCTGGCCTGCTACATGGTGGAAGGCGGCGGGTCCGACGACTACCACCGAGTCAAGACCCTGCTGTACGGCCGACCGGACCTGATGCACCGCATCCTGGACATCAACGCCCAGGCCGTCACCGCCTACCTGAACGCGCAGATCGACGCTGGCGCGCAGGCCGTGATGGTCTTCGACAGCTGGGGTGGCGTGCTGGCCGACGGCGCCTTCCAGCGTTTCAGCCTGGACTACACCCGCCGTGTCGTGCAGGGCCTGCAGCGCGAAAAAGACGGCCAGCGCATCCCCGTCATCGTCTTCACCAAAGGCGGCGGCGTCTGGCTGGAACAGATCGCCGGCTGCGGTGCCGACGTGGTGGGCCTGGACTGGACCGTGGACCTGGCCGATGCGCGCCGCCGGGTTGGTGGCCAGGTGGCGTTGCAGGGCAACCTGGACCCGGCCGTGCTGTTCGCGCCGCCCGCCGCCGTGGCGCGCGAAGGCGTGGCGGTGCTGGACAGCTTTGGCCGCCCGCAGCGCGCCGACGGCGGCTGGGACGGCCACATCTTCAACCTGGGTCACGGCATCAACCAGCACACACCACCCGAGCATGTGGCGGCATTGGTGGAAGCGCTGCACGCGCACTCACGCCGCTTGCGCGCCTGAGCTTATGGAAAACGGACCGGTCCATCAGGGCCGTCTGTGAGTGCCCGCTCAGCCCTGGAGCCCGTGTTCTTCGAGCTTGCCGCCAGAGCGAGAAAAAAACCCGGCATCGGACAATCAGGGCTTGACTTATCCCCAATTTGGACATCCCTGCTCGGCGTCGGTCAATTGCCGCAGTGCAGCGGCCCAGAATCACCGTTTTTCGTGCCAAGTTGTTGATTTGATTGAGTTCTCTGGATTGCTCGCAAAACGGGCAATCCAAGCCAGCGCCCGCAGAATCAAGCACTTGGCGCGTCTGGACGCAGGTTGCGCACATAGTTATCCACAGAATGAGTGAGTAAGCACAAATCTCCTTTTGCATCAACGACTTGGCAACTCTTTGTGAGGTGCTTCTTGCGCTTGCGCCTTCAGCTGCTGCCATGAGGATTCGGGCATGACCTGCAAGCTGCCGGTGGCCCTGGACGCACCACGCCACGCCGGCTTGGGTGCACTGCTGGACTACGCCAGTGAGCAGGTACTTGCGCCGGGCACGCTGCTGCGTGTGCCGCTGGGCCGGCGTGAGGTGGCCGGCCTGGTCTGGGACGCAGACCCCACCCAGGCCACGGGCCCGCCGGAAGGGATGGAGATCAAGCCCGTGTCCGCCGTGCTGGACGCCTTGCCGCCCCTGCCCGCGGACTGGCGCCGCCTGCTGGACTTTGCCGCCGCCTACTACCAGCGGGGTGTCGGCGAACTGGCCTTGTCCGTGCTGCCGCCGGAACTGCGCCAGCTGGACAACACCCAGCTCATCCGGCGCCTGAAGCGATCCAGGGCGCTGGCCGAAGCCTGGCCGGTGCCGGACAAGGCTTCGTTGCCGCCGCAGCTCAACGCCGAACAGGAGGCGGCCGTGGCCGCCATTGCCACCGCGGACCGCCCGGTGCTGCTGCACGGCGTTACCGGCAGTGGCAAGACCGAGGTCTACCTGCACGCCGCCGCACACACGCTGGACGCCGGCAAGCAGGCCCTGGTGCTGGTGCCCGAAATCAACCTCACGCCGCAGCTGGAAGCGCGTTTCAGCGAGCGCTTCCCGGGCCGGGTGCTGGTCAGCCTGCACAGCGGCCTGACACCGGCGCAGCGCCTGCGCCATTGGTTGCTGGCGCACCTGGGCCTGGCCGACCTGGTGCTGGGCACCCGACTGGCCGTGCTGGCGCCGTTGCCGCGGCTGGGGCTGATCGTGGTCGACGAGGAACACGACCCGTCCTTCAAGCAGCAGGAAGGCGCACGCTACTCGGCGCGTGACCTGGCCGTGTGGCGCGGCAAGCAGCTGGGTGTGCCTGTGGTGCTGGGATCGGCCACGCCTTCGCTGGAGACCTGGCACAACGCGCAGCAGGGCCACGCGCAGCAGGCCCGTTACCTGCGCGTGCCGCTGGCCGAACGCATCGGCGGTGGCGCCATGCCGCGTGTGCGGGTGCTGGACATGTCCGCGCTGCCCAAGCCCCCAGACGGTGGCGAACGGGTGCTGGCGCCGGCGCTGCTGGCGGCGATCCAGGAGCGCATCGACCGTGGCGAACAGAGCCTGCTGCTGCTGAACCGCCGCGGCTATGCGCCGGTGCTGAACTGCACCGCCTGCGGCTGGAAGAGCGGCTGCCCGCATTGCAGCGCCTGGCGTGTTTTCCACAAGGTGGACCGCACGCTGCGCTGCCACCACTGCGGGCTGACCGAGCGTGTGCCACGCGCCTGCCCGGACTGCGGCAACCTGGACATCTCACCCATAGGCCGCGGCACGGAAAAGCTGCAGGAGCAGCTGGCCGAACTGCTGCCCGGCGCGCGCATCGCCCGCATTGATGCCGACAGCACCAAGGCCGTGGGTGCGCTGGAACAGCAGCTGCAGGCCGTGCATGACGGTGACGTCGACGTGCTGGTCGGCACGCAGATGGTCGCCAAGGGCCATGACTTCCGCCGCATCACGCTGGTCGCTGCGGTGAACCCGGACGGCGCGCTCTTCAGCAGCGACTTCCGCGCGCCGGAACGCCTGTTTGCCCTGCTGATGCAGGCGGCAGGCCGCGCCGGCCGCGACGCCGACCAGGCCGCACGCAGCGAGATGTGGGTGCAGACCTGGAACGCACCGCACCCGCTGTTTGCGGCGCTGAAGCGCCACGACTACGACGCCTTCGCCGCCGCCCAGCTGGAAGAGCGCCGCACCGCCGGCCTGCCACCTTTTGCCGCCCTGGCCCTGTTGCGTGCCGACGCCAAGACCGCTGCCGTGGCCAAGGCCTTCCTGGACGAGGCCGCCACGCTGGTCCAGGCGGACGATGCCGTCACCGTGTACCGCCCGGTGCCGCCGCATCTGGCGCGGCTGGCCGACGTGGACCGCATGCAGATGTTGGTGGAGTCGCCATCCCGCGTGGCCCTGCAGCGCCTGCTGGCGGCCTGGCTGCCGCAGCTGCATGCGCTGCGAGCGCAGCACAAGGGGTTGATCCGCTGGGCCGTGGACGTGGACCCGCTGGCGATCTGATCAGCCTGGTGGCCGAGGGTTTGCAGTTCGGCGGCCGCAACCGCCGCCGCCGCATCGGCGCGGCCCGGCGCCGGAACGCCGCTCGCCTCCCATCACGGCGGCCGGCGTGTGGTGCACGAGGCCGCCAAATGCCTGGCGGCAGAAGACCTGGCAGTTGCGTGTGCCTAGGATGAACCCGTGCCACAGGTCGTCGGCCACTTCGTACGAGGGCATGGACAGGACTCCTGGGCTACAGGTGCGCGTCACGCCGGCAGCACCCGCTGCAACTGCAGCGCTTCGGCCGCGTGGCCAGTCGTGATGATGTCGCAAGCCGTCAGGTCGGCGATCGTGCGTGCCACCTTCAGGCAGCGGTGCAGGCGTCGGCCCGACCAGGCCAGGCGGTCCATGGCACTGCGCAGGAATCGTTCCGCTGCGGGTTCCAGCGGGCACAGGTCGTCCAGTTCGTGCGGCCCCAGTTGCGCATTGACGCGGCCCTGGCGCGCGAACTGGCGCTGGCGTGCCGCGGCCACGCGCAGCGCCACGCCGGCGCTGGGTTCGCCGTCGGGCAGCGACATCAATTCCGAACTGCGCGCGGCGGTGACTTCCACCTGCAGGTCGATGCGGTCCAGCAGTGGGCCGGACATCCTGGCCTGGTAGCGCAACACGGCTTCGGGTGTGCAGCGGCAGCTGCGGCCCGCCACCACGGACGCACCCAGCCAGCCGCAGGGGCAGGGGTTCATGGCGGCGATCAACTGGAAACGTGCCGGGAAGGTGGCACGCCGTGCGGCGCGGGCGATGGTGATGACACCCGTCTCCAGCGGCTCGCGCAACGCTTCCAGCGCGCGGCGCGGTAACTCTGGCGTTTCGTCCAGGAACAGCACACCGCCATGGGCCAGCGAGATCTCGCCTGGCCGCGGTGGCGAACCCCCGCCCACCAGGGCCACCGCGCTGGC
>JANOAM010000273.1:0-12457 GCA_031411215.1 Betaproteobacteria bacterium | reverse complement strand
GTGACCAGGGCTTCGCCGATCTCCGGCCCCAGGCCCGTCACCACATTGACCACGCCTTTGGGGAAGCCCGCTTCCATGAACAGGGCGGCCAGTTCCAGCATGGAAGCCGAGGTGAATTCAGACGGCTTGATCACCGCGGTGCAGCCGGCAGCGAGGGCCGGTGCCAGCTTCCAGCTGGTCAGCGTGAGCGGTGAATTCCACGGCGTGATGATGGCGATCACACCCTTGGCTTCGTAGCGTGTGTGCGCGAACACGCCCTTCTTGTCGGTGGGAATGACTGCGCTCTGGATCTTGTCGGCCAGGCCCGCGTAGTAGCGGAAGTAGTCGGCCATGTAGCGCACCTGCGCCACCACCTCGGCCGACAGCTTGCCGTTGTCGCGCTGTTCGATCTCCGCCAGGCGCGGTGCGTGGGCGGTGACCAGGTCGGCCAGCTTCCACAGCAGCCGGCCGCGTTCCGAAGGGGTCATCGCGGGCCAGGTGCCTTCTTTGAAAGCGCGCTGGGCGGAGCTGACGGCGGCGTCTGCATCGGCTGCATTGCCGCGTGCGATCTGGGCCCAGGCCTGGCCGGTGTAGGGGTCGTCCGTGGGCAGGTATTGGCCCGAGGAAGGTGCCGCAGGAACGCCGTCTATGAAGTGCTCGTACCGGGGAAGCGAGGCGGCGGCGATCGTGGACATGGGACCCTCAAGCGGTGATGAGCCCGATGGTTTTGCATGCAGCGAGCGTTCCATTCAGCATAACACGGTTCTAGTTTCAGAGGCCTTGTTGCGTACCTAGGGACAGTCCCAGGGTGCGGCTGCGGGTTGCCCCGGATCGGCTAACCTTCCAACTTATGAAACGCGGAGCCAACAGATGAGCGACCAAGAAGGCGTTGCAGCCGTTGACCGGGCCTTGTCGATCCTGAACGCCGTGACCGAGGAGCGGGTCACCCTGGCCGACCTGTCCAAGCGCACGGGTCTGTACAAGAGCACCGTGCTGCGCCTGATCAAGTCGCTGGAAAAGGCCGGCTACGTGCTGCGCACCGCAGACGGCATGTACCGCCTGGGCTCCAAGGTGCTGTCGCTGGGCGCGCTGTACCAGCGCCACTTCCGCACCTCGGACATCGTGCCGCCGGTGCTGGAGCGCATGGCCGCGGAACTGCACGAAGGCGCGTCGTACTACATCTGCGAAAACGACCAGCGAGTCTGCCTGCACCGCGTGGAGAGCACGCGCGCCATCCGCGATTCCGTGCACACCGGCGACCGCCTGCCGCTGACGGTGGGCGCCGCCGGCCATGTGCTGCGCGCCTTTTCCGGCGTGCGCGGCGCCAAGCTGGACGAGATCCGGCGCCAGATGTTCGCCGCCTCCTACGGCGAACGCGACGCCGAGACCGCCGCCATTGCCGTGCCCGTGCTGGGCACCGGCAACCGCCTGATGGGCGCTTTGAGCGTATCCGGCCCGCGCTACCGGCTGGAAGCGGTGGGTGAAGGCGTGCTGGTGCCGGTGCTGTTCCGGTACGCCAAGGAACTCACCCAGATGTTCGGCGGGGTCATCAACGACCCCACGCTGCAGGGCTGGAACATTCCCGCCGCCCCGGCCAAGAAGACGCGCAAGGCCGCCGAGCCGCGCACCACCAGCCGCGCCAGCTGAGCCCAGCTGCGCTGCGCTGACCAGCGCAGGTCTCTCAACCGATTTGAACTGAAAACCCGGCCGCGTTCGCGGCGCGGGTTGCTCGCGCCCGCGTGGCATTTGGCCATGCAAGCGTCAATCCGCTCATCCCAGGGGGGCACTCCGGAGCAGCCCCGTTGACACCTGCCTGCGGCCTGCCTACGATTTCATAACGACGTTCTGCCAGACAAAACGCATGTTGCCGCCTGTTCAGGGGGTCCATGCAGGCAATGCGTTGGCGCAGCACAGGTTCGTGCTGCCGACATGGACACAACCACCGGAGGCAAACATGAAACTGAATCTCATCACGGCACTGCTGCTCTCAGCAGGCGCTGTCAGCGTCCTAGGCGCGCACGGCAGCGCATCGGCCGCGGCCGCGGACCTGGCGGGCTGCTGCACGCCCGGCGACCAGGACTTCCCCAAGGTCGGCGGCAACCTGGGCAACCAGAACTACTCTTCGCTGCGCCAGGTGACACGGGCCAACGTCAGGACCCTCGGTGGTGCCTGGATCAACAAGGTCAACGGCGGTGTCGGCATCGCCAACCAGAGCACGCCGGTCGTCGTCGGCGGCGTCATCTACCTTGAGGTGGCTGGCAACGTGATCGCCGTCGACGGCAAGACCGGCGCGACGAAGTGGAAGGCCACCGGCAAGGCGGGCGGCACGAGGCGTGGCGCAGCCGTCGCCAAGGACCTGGGCCTGGTCTACACGCTGGGTACCGGCAACAGCCTGGTCGCGCTCGACATCAACACCGGCATCGAGGTGTGGCGCAAGTCGTACGCCAGTGTCGGCACCGTGTCCAAGGTGGCGCTGGTCTACCACGACAAGAAGCTGTACATCGGCACCAACGACGGCACCATCGGTTCCGGCCTGATGGTCGACGCGACCAACGGCACGTTGCTGAACAACTTCTGGGGCGTGCCGCAGAACCCGGGCGACGTCGGCTTCGACACCTGGGGTGGTGCGCCGATGGACCAGCGCACCGGCGCAACGCCGTGGCTGCATCCCGCGGTCGACCCCGAGACCAACTCGGTGTTCTGGGTCTTCGGCAACGCCCGCGGCGGCTCGTCGCAGAACGGCGCGTCGCGGCCCGGGCTGAACTTGTTCGCGTCATCGGTGGTGGCGCTGGACTTGCAGACCGGCGCCTACAAGTGGCACTTCCAGACCGTGCACCACGACCATTGGGACATGGACAACATGACCGTCGTGCTAGCCGACGTGAACATCGGCGGCCAGGCGCGCAAGGTGGTCATCGTCAGCGGCAAGACGGGCCAGAACTTCATCCTCGACCGCAACGACGGCTCTGCCCCGCTGGGCATCGACGAAGTGCCGGTGCCGACCGATCCCCGCCAGGCCTCGTGGCCGACGCAGCCGCGCCCGCGCCAGGGCGGCTGGACCGAACAATGCGCGATCTGGGAACCACTGGGCGGCCCAGTGCCTGGGCACCCCGCACGCGCGGTGCCGAACTACCCGCTGGGCTGCCTGTACGCGCCGCACTGGGATGGCAAGCCTGTTCTGAGCTTCCCCGGCCACGGCGGCGGGGCCGACTGGAACCACGTCTCGTTCAGTCAGAACACCAAGCTGATGTACACCGGCATGGGCTACGTCGGCGCGTCGCACTCGCTGAACGAAGGCAGCAACGGCCTGCGGCCCCCCGGCGAATACATGACGGGGGCCGTCGTCGCGGTCGATGTGGCCACGAACACGGTGCGTTGGAAAAAGCAGATGCCGTACTCGCTGGCCCACGGCAACGGCATCCTGACGACGGCGAGCGATCTGCTGTTCATCGGCCAGCCCGACGGCAACCTGATCGCGATGGACGCAACCAACGGCCGCGAGCTGTGGCGCTTCCAGACCGGCGCGGCGATCAGCGCCAGCCCGATCACCTACCAGGTCGACGGCGAGCAGTACGTCGCGATCCTGGCCAACGGCACCGGCATCCCGTACGGCACGGGTGGTGCCAACGGCGTCCCGCTGGGTGACAACCTGATCGCGTTCAAGATCGGCGCGACCCAGGTCGCACAGCTGCCGACACCGAAGCCGCCGTCCCTGCGGCGCCCGGTCTCGGGCAACCCGGTGGCCGGCGGCACGGTGTCGAACACGGTGATCCTGGGCAAGTCGTCGGCGACGGCCGCCGAGCAGTCGATCAACAGCGGCAGCACGAATGGCGTCTTCCCGACCCACATGCAGGTGTCGGTGGGGACGACCGTGACCTTCACGAATCCGGGCAGCAACGCCAACACGCATTGCGCGACCCAGTTCTTCGAGGGTTTGTTCAACTTCTCGCTGTCACCGGGCCAGTCGGCGACGTACACCTTCACCAGCCCAGGCGAATACTTCTTCAACGACTGCCACAACCCGCGTTCCACCGGCAAGGTTGAAGTGTTGCCCTGAGCGGCCAAGCGGCTGGCGCCGCCTGATGGCGCCAGCGTGGTTCGTCAGCCCAGCGGTGCCACCTGCACAGGTGGCACCGCCCTTCAACTGGTTCAGCCTTCAGGTCAGGCATGACTCGCTTGTGTCACTTCTTCAGTTCAGCCGTGTCGGTGCTGATTGCGCTGCTGGCCGCGCTTTGCACAGTCCAGGCGCACGCGCAGAAAGCGGAGACCGTTGCTTTCGCCGAGCCGCGTGAGCTCACGGTCTACGGTGAGTTGCTGCTGTTCAACGCCTTCAGCAGAGACTCGGGCCAGGCCCTGTGGGCACTGGACCCGGCGCGCGACCAGTTGACGCAATTGACCCGGCCCCGCGCGGGCTTCCGCGGCGGCGCACCCAACGGCATGACCGTGTTCGACGGCCTGGTGTTCTTCAGCGCAGACGACGGCCACAGCGGCGCCGAGCTCTGGCGCACCGACGGCACTGCCGAAGGCACGCGTCTGGTCAAGGACCTGCACCCCGGGCCCGAAGGTTCGGTGCCGGTCTTCTTCAAGGTGTTCGACAAGACCCTGTTCTTTGTCGCACGCGAAGGCGCGGGCCCGCACCGGCTGTGGAAGCTCAGCAGTGGAAATGCCGAACCTGTGTTGGTGGCGGGCGCAGAGGCTTTGATCAATCCACGCCAGCTGACGATCGTCGGCAGCCGGCTCTTCTTCACGGCCACCGACAAGACCACAGGCCACGAGCTGTGGGCCCTGGATGCGGCTGGTTCCACGCCCCGCCTGGTGAAGGACATCCGTCGCGGCAGCGAAGACGGCATGCCACAACAGCTGACGCAGGCCGGCGACCTGCTGTTCTTCGTTGCCACCGATGGCCAGCACGGCTGGGAGCTGTGGAAGTCAGACGGCACGGAAGCCGGCACGCGCATGGTCAAGGACATACGGCCCGGTTTCGACGCTTCGCGGCCCAGCCACCTGTGTGCCGTGGGCAGCCGCCTCTTCTTTTCGGCCAACGACGGCCGGCGTGGCTTCGAACCTTGGGTCAGCGACGGTACGGAAGAGGGCACGCAGATGGTGAAGGACCTGCGCCCCGGGCCCGGCGGATCCGGCGTCAGCTTCATCACCGCCTATGGCGGCCTGGCCTACTTCGCGGCGACCGACGGCACGCACGGCATCGAACTCTGGCGCAGCGACGGCACGGCAGCCGGCACGCAGTTGGTGACCGACCTGTTCGCGGGCGCCGACAGTTCCGCACCCTATGCGATGACACCCGTTGTCGACCGCTTGATGTGGGCTGCCAACGGCGACGCTGGCCTGCCCACGCCTTGGGTGCTGGGCACCGACGGCCACACGCCTTACCGCGTCGGCCTGCCGGGCACGCTGGTGCAGCCCAGCCGCTTCACGCCATGGGGCAAACGGGTCGCCTTCGTGGCCCAGGATACGGCCCAGAACGACCGCTTGTGGCTGCTGCAGCCCGACGGTTCCATCCGCCGCATTGGCCCTGAACTGAGCGAGAAACTGCGTTGAACCCCTTCGCGTCAAGGGTTGACTCCACCGCTCGAATGGGTGGACTTGCTTTGACAGGCTCGGTCTGCGTCCGTACCATTTCAGAATAGCATTCTGGCCAGAAGAACGCGCAACCCAAACCGCAGAACCCGACAACTGATTCCGAACCCTGCAGCCTCACTCCATCCGCGGCTGCACCATCCCACCGACCACCTGGAGAGACAAATGACCACCACTTCGCTGTTCAACCCATACAGCCGCCTGTTTGGCGCCTGCAGCCTTGCGCTTGGACTGGCCTGGTCCAGCGCTGCGCTGGCAGTGCCCGTCACGGCCAACGTGTCCGTCACCGGCTTCAGCGTCAGCACCACGGCCAACGCCTACATCTGGGCCGTGGACTCGGTGGCTTACCAAACCTGGCAGATGACAGCGCTGAATGCCGGCGGCCTTTTGGGCAGCTCTTCCAACAGCTACTCGGCCTTCGACCTGAACCCCGTGCATCGCCTGGCGCAGACCAGCACCGCGCGCGCCACTGGGGATACGACGCAGTACACCGACAACTCGACGGGGCTCAACACCTACGGCTTCGACCTGCGCGCGCGCGCATTCCCATCAACCTACGCTCTGGGCACGCCTTCCAACAGCGCCAACGCCACCGCCACGCAGTCAGGCGGCTTCATGCTGATCGACGCGGACGGCAACGGCGTCGCTGGCGACCTGAGTTTCACCGTGTTCTACGACCTCGACGTCAGCGCGACCTTCGGTGCCGCCCCCGGCACTTACGGTGAGGCCGTCCTGAACCTGCTGGCCTCGGACGACGGTGGCGACAACTTCGCCGCCTCCGATGTGATGACCTCTTACACCGAAACCGGTGGCGTGGGTTCGCGCAGCGGCTCCTTCACGTGGACCTTCACCCTGGGCGCCAACGACGCGTCGTACTACACGCTGGGCGGCTCGGCCATCGCGTTCGCCATCCCCGAGCCCGGCGCGCTGCTGCTGGCGTCCACGGGCTTGCTGGCTGCGCTGCTGGGCACCCGCCGCCGCAAGGCCATTGCCGCGCAGTAGAGCGGCCGCCCGCTGGCCCATCCGTGCCCCGGTTCGCCGGGGCATTTTTCTTGGGCGGCCACATTCGCCCACGGCGGGCGAAGACAGCCGGCAACGACCCTCTACATGCGGGGGGTCCGGCGGCCATCAAGCCGTCGGTCCGGATTGACACACCACCCCCAGTTCCTATACTGCGACCGACCAGAAATAAAACGGTATTCTGTTCAGCAGAACGATTTTCGATCTGATCAAGCGCACCGTTGAAACGCTTTCTGGCCCACGATCAAATTCATCTGAAAGGCTCCCCATGGACAGCAGGAAGACAAGCCAAAGATCACTCATCAAGACCATGCTCGCAGCGGCCACGGCCTTGTTGGCTGTTGGCGGCGCGCAGGCGCAGAACACGACACCCATCAACAGCAACCTGCCGCCGGGCGCACTGCCGTCGGCCTGGGATCCCACCTACAACGTGTGCCGTGGCACGGAAGCCAAGTGCTACCACGACTGGGTCGGCCCGAGCCGCCAGAACAAGGTGCTGATCTTTTCGCGCACGGCAGGTCCGCGCCACGCCAATATCGGCACCGCATTGGCCGCCGGCCTGAACCCGACCTTGGGCACCAACAACGTCGCGCAGACCGCCATCAAGACCTGGCTGGAAGCCGAGGGCATCACGGTCAACTGGACCGAAGATGTCACCCAGCTGAGCAACCTGAACAGCTACAAGGCCGTCATCTTCCTCAGCAACAGCCGCGACGCGCTGTTCAAGCACGGCACGGCCGTCAGCACCACCGCAGCGGTCAACACCACCACCAGTGCCTACCTGGACGCTGCCAAGGTGGCGCTGCGCCAGTACATGCGCGCCGGTGGCGGCTTTGTGGCCATCCACAACGCCTTCGGCACGGAATACAACTGGCCCTGGTATGAAGGCCTGCTGGGCAATGCCAACTACTACGACCACGGTGCCAACCAGGACGGCACGATCAACATCGTGGGTTCGGCCGACCCGGCCACTGACGGCCTGCCGGCCACCATCCCGTTCAAGGACGAGTGGTACAACTTTGTGCCCTACCCCACGAACGTGAAGTTCCTGGCCACGGTCGACGAAAGCACGCTGGCCACGCGCCGCAGCACGCACCCGGGCCACGGCAACTTCCACCCGGTGGCCTGGTGCCAGTACTACGACGGCGGGCGAGCCTTCCTGACGTCGCTGGGCCACGACGGCCAGGCCTTCACGGACGGTTCCACCTTCCCCGGTCAGGCTGAGTTCAAGAAGCTCATCGTGCAGGGCATCAAGTCCACCATGGGCCTGACGGAGTTCTGCAAGAAGTGAGTTGGCATTCAGCACAGGGGCCTGGGCCCTTGCTGCGGATCTCACAAGCCTCTATCGACCCCGTCCCGCATCCGCGGGGCGGGGTCGATTTTCATTTGCGCTTGACCAGTTGAATGGTCATGCCCGAGTTGACGGTGCCCTGCAGCGATCGCGGATCCACCGGCTTCAATTCCACGGTGAGGTCGGGGCACTTGCTGGACACGGCCGATCCCCAGGCCGTGAAGTTCAGTTGCGCCGCGGTGCTGATCTGCACTGTGATTGGAAACTGCTTGCCCAGGCAGGCGCGGTCAGGTGCCGGCCCGCGTTTGTCTGCGTTGAGCCACGTGCCGCTGAAGTCCAGAAGCGACACCCGGGCCACGGTCGGGACCGGTTTGCTGCCGGGCAGGACCACAGACCAACTGCCGTCGAACAGGGGCACGTCAACATCGACGGCCCGTGCCTGCGTGCAAGCCAGCACGGCCGCACACACAAGCGCCAGATGCCTGAACGGCGTCGCACGGGAAGAAGTGAAGCTGGTCATGTGGGCACTCTGGTCGGAGAAATCGGCAATGAAGATTGTCCCCGCAGAGCGCTTTCGCCGCTGTTGTTTCGCATGCATTTCATGTGCAAATCTTGCGCCTGTAGTCACCTCATTTAATAGGTTAGCAATGCCCAGGTCACGGGCCCGGTGCCAAACCGCCGGGTTCACGCTCCGCCGACCACGGTAGCGCTACGCTGGGCCGCCTGTCTCCCCTAAGATAGCCGCATGGAGCCCAAGCAAGCCCCCGCCCGCCGCAGCCGCCGCAGCAGCGGTTCGGTGACCCTGCACGACGTGGCCAAACTGGCCGGCGTCGCGCCCATCACCGCGTCGCGCGCGGTCAACTACCCGGACCAGGTCTCCGAGGACGTGCGCAAGCGTGTTGGCGAGGCCATTGCACGCACCGGCTACGTGCCCAACCTGCTGGCCGGCGGCCTGGCCTCCACCCGCAGCCGCCTGGTGGCCGCGGTGGTGCCGACGATCGCCGGCCCGGTGTTCCTGGAAACCGTGCAGTCACTGACCGAAGCGCTGGCCGAGCGCGGCTACCAGCTCATGCTGGGCCAGGCGGGCTACGCCGGATCGCGCGAAGACGCATTGCTGGAAGCCATCATCGGACGGCGGCCCGACGGCATTGTGCTGACGGGCATCATGCACTCACCCGAAGGGCGAAAACGCCTGCTGGCGTCGGCCATTCCCGTGGTCGAGACCTGGGACCTGACGCCCACGCCCATCGATATGCTGGTGGGTTTTTCGCACCTGGAAGTAGGGCGCTCGGTGGCCCAGTTTCTGCACGACCGCGGCCGCCGCCGCTTCGCGGTGGTGGCGGGCGACGATGAACGCGCCACACGCCGCTTCGCTGCCTTCCGCGCCGCCGCCCTGGCGCTGAACCTGCCGGACGTGCAGGCCGTGGTGGTGCCTGCGCCCACCACGCTCAAGAGCGGGCGTGCGGCATTGACCCAACTGCTGGCTGCCGAAGCCAAGATCGACGCGGTGTTCTGCAGCTCGGACCTGCTGGCGCTGGGGGTGCTGACCGAGGCGCGCGTGCGTGGCGTGGCTGTGCCGGAAGACCTGGCGGTCGTCGGCTTTGGCGACCTGGAATTCGCCAGCGACCTGTCGCCTTCCCTGACCACCGTGCACATCAAGGGCGCCGCCATCGGGCGCCAGGCTGCGCAGTTCATCGTGGACCGCGCCGAAGGCCGCACGGTGGAGCACCGGGTCGTCGATATCGGCTTTTCGATCATGGAGCGCCAAAGCACTTGATCAGGGTCTGCCTTCACTTTTCGCACTTGCGAATTCCAAGAGGTAGCGCTACCATTCTGGCGCCATGTGGTAGCGCTACCGTACATTGTTCGCCGCACCCGTCCGCGACAAACCCAACACACAGGAGACATCCACCATGAAGACATGGACCACCTCGCTGGCGGCTCTGACCCTCAGTCTCGTCGCAGCCACCAGCGCCCATGCACAGGCCTGGCCTGCCAAGCCCGTGACGCTGCTGGTGCCGTTCCCGCCCGGCGGTTCCACGGACATGATCGCCCGCACCCTGGGCCCCAAGCTGCAGGAAAAGCTGGGCGGCACGTTCATCGTCAACAACCAGGCCGGTGCCGGTGGCACGGTGGGCGCCACGGCCGCCAAGCGTTCGCCAGCCGACGGCTACACCATCCTCGTGACCTCGCTGGGCCCCTTGGTGATCGGCCCGCACCTGATCAAGGGCGTGGCTTATGACGCCACCAAGGACTTCGACTACATCACAGTGGCGGTGCAGGCGCCCAACGTGCTGACCGTGCCGGCCGCGTCGCCGCACAAGTCCATGGCCGATGTGATGGCCTTCCTGAAGGCCCACCCGGACAAGATGACCTTCGCCTCCGCTGGCAATGGCACCAGCGACCACCTGACGGCCGAACTCTTCTGGCAAGAGACCAAGACCACCGGCCTGCACATCCCGTACAAGGGCGGCGCGCCGGCCATGTCGGACCTGCTGGGCGGCCAGGTCGATGCGACCTTCATGAACATCAACACCGGCCTGCAGAACATCAAGGCTGGCAAGCTGCGCGCGCTGGCCATCACCAGCAACACCCGTTCGCCGCTGTTGCCTGAGGTGCCGACGATGGCCGAACTGGGCTTCAAGGGCGTCACCGTCTATTCCTGGCAAGCCTTCGCTGCGCCCAAGGGGCTGCCGGCCGACATCAAGGCCAAGCTGCACGCCGCGCTGGTGGCGG
The DNA here is from genome assembly GCA_031411215.1 of Betaproteobacteria bacterium. GTDB lineage: Bacteria > Pseudomonadota > Gammaproteobacteria > Burkholderiales > Burkholderiaceae_C > Rubrivivax. The sequence continues at coordinate 1,836 of JANOAM010000273.1, read as the reverse complement.
GCCTGAACGACCCCGCCGTCAAACCCAAGCTGCTGGATCTGGGCTTTGAAATCGTCGGCAACACGCCCGAGCAGTTCACCGCCTTCCAGGCCAGCGAGTTTGCGCGCTGGAAGAAGGTCATCGAAGTCGGAAAGATCACTGCAGATTGAGGCCCCCACGATGAGCACCTCATCCACGCCCGTCATCACCTCGCTGCGCGTGATTCCGGTCGCCGGCCGCGACAGCATGCTGCTCAACCTGAGCGGCGCGCACGGCCCCTTCTTCACGCGCAACATCCTGATCCTCACCGACAGCGCCGGCCGCACCGGCGTCGGCGAGGTGCCCGGTGGCGAGAAGATCCGCCAGACGTTGCAGGACGCTGCAGCGCTCGTCGTTGGCCAACCGCTGGGTTCACACCAGCGTGTGCTGCAGGCCGTGCACAAGGCCTTTGCCGACCGCGACAGCGGCGGCCGCGGCCTGCAGACCTTTGACCTGCGCACCACCATCCACGCGGTGACGGCCATCGAATCTGCGCTGCTGGACCTGCTCGGCCAGCACCTCGACGTGCCGGTGGCGGCGCTGCTGGGTGAAGGGCAGCAGCGAGACGCGGTGGAGATGCTGGGCTACCTGTTCTTCGTCGGCGACCGCACGAAGACCGATCTGCCGTATGTGGGAAGTGAGGTCACCGACCCCGGCGCCACCAACGACTGGTTCCGCCTGCGCCATGAGGTCGCCCTCACGCCCGAGGCCGTCGTGCGCCTGGCCGAAGCCACGCGCGAGAAGTACGGCTTCAACGACTTCAAGCTCAAGGGCGGCGTGCTGCGCGGCGACGAGGAAGTGGACGCCGTGACGGCGTTGCATGAGCGCTTTCCTGAAGCACGCGTCACGCTGGACCCCAACGGCGGCTGGCTGCTGAAAGACGCCATCCGCCTGGGCCAGCGCATGCGCGGCAAGGTCGCCTATGCCGAAGACCCCTGCGGCGCCGAAGAGGGCTTTTCAGGCCGCGAGGTGATGGCCGAATTCCGCCGCGCCACCGGCCTGCCCACGGCCACCAACATGGTCGCAACCGACTGGCGCCAGCTGAGCCACGCGCTGTCGCTGCAGAGCGTGGACATCCCGCTGGCCGACCCGCACTTCTGGACCATGGCCGGCAGCGTGCGGGTGGCGCAGACCTGCCGCGACTGGGGCCTGACCTGGGGCAGCCATTCCAACAACCACTTCGACGTCTCGCTGGCCATGTTCACGCATGTCGGCGCCGCCGCACCGGGCAAGGTCACGGCCATTGACACCCACTGGATCTGGCAGGATGGTCAGCGGCTCACCAAGGACCCGCTGCAGATCGTCGGTGGCCACGTGCAAGTGCCCAAGAAGCCGGGCCTGGGTGTGGAACTGGACATGGCAGAAGTCGAGAAGGCCCACCAGCTGTACCTGCAGCACGGCCTGGGCGCGCGCGACGACGCCATGGCCATGCAGCACCTCATCCCCGGCTGGCAATTCAACCCCAAGCGGCCCGCCCTGGACCGTTGAGAAGTCCGACAAGGAAAAGACCATGTACAAGAACCTGATCGCAGGCGAATGGACCGAAGGCGTGCGTGTCACGCGCAACATCAACCCCTCCGACACGCGCGACCTGGTCGGCGAATACGCGCAGGCCGACGCCGCGCAGACGCGTGTGGCCATAGCCGCCGCACAGGCCGCGTTCCGCGCCTGGAGCCAGAGCACGCCGCAGCAGCGCTTCGACATCCTGGACGCCGCCGGCACGGAGATCCTGGCCCGCCGCGCCGAGCTCGGTGACCTGCTGGCGCGTGAAGAAGGCAAGACCTTGCCCGAGGCCATTGGCGAGGTCGTGCGCGCCGG
>JANOAM010000272.1:0-3302 GCA_031411215.1 Betaproteobacteria bacterium | reverse complement strand
GATTTGAATTCCATCGTGCCGCCCGCCCGCGATCAGCCGCCGTGCACCGAAGACACGCCGCCATCGACGGCCAAGATCTGCCCGGTGATGTGCTTGCCCGCCGCGCTGGCAAACAGCAGCACCGCGCCTTTCAGGTCGTCGTCGTCGCCCAGGCGCTTCAGCGGCGCGCCGGCGGCCAGCTTGTCAGCGCCGAAATGCTCCAGCACGCCCTTGGTCATCTTGCTGGGGAAGAAGCCCGGCGCGATGGCATTGACCGTGATGCCGTACTTGCCCCATTCACCGGCCAGCGTGCGCGTGAAGTTGACGGCCGCGCCCTTGCTGGTGCCGTAGGCGATGAACTGCACGTCCAGGCTGCCGCTCAGGCCTGCGATGCTGGCCAGGTTGATGACGCGGCCACCCTTGTTGGGAATCATCCAGGCCTTGCCCGCCGCCTGCGCGAAGAGGAACAGGCTGCGGATGTTCAGGTTCATCACCTTGTCCCAGGCCTCCAGCGGGTAGTCCTCGGCCGGTGCGCCCCAGGTGGCGCCGGCGTTGTTGATGAGGATGTCGATGCGGCCCAGGCGCTGCATGGTTTCGCTGACGACGCGGTTCACGTCGTCGGGTTTGCTGGCGTCGGCGGCGATCCAGCGTGCGTCGACGCCACGCGCGGCCAGATGCGCCGCGGCCTCTTCCAGGTCCGCCGCCTTGCGGCTGGTCAGCATGAGCTTGGCGCCGGCTTCGCCCAGTGCCTCGGCCATCTGCAGGCCCAGGCCACGCGAGCCGCCGGTGACCAGGGCGACTTGGCCCGTGAGGTCAAAGAGTTTCTGGACGGGGGTGCCCATGGGCGTCTCCTCTTGTGTTCAGTGAAGTTCGATGAGGACCAGATGGTTCTCGGCTGCCGGCCAGTTGCGGCCCACCATCTGCTGCCCGTTGAAGGACGCCAGCACCGGCCGCTGCGGGCCTGCGGGCAGCTTGATCTTGGACACGGCGACGCCGGCCACGCCTGGCGGGATGCCGGGCGCCGGCTCCTGCCCATCGAACACGACGCGGTCGCGCGGCAGGCCGAAGTAGCCGCGCGGGCGGAAGAAGCTGATGACGGAACCTGCCGACTTGTCGGCGTCCAGCAAGCGCTCGGCCCGCAGGTTCACGATGCTGGATGAGCGAGGGAAAGGTTGGCGGTAGATGTGCAGGGTGCTGTAGCCCGGTGCGCTGACCACGAACTCGTAACGGGTACTGCCGTCGGCGGTGAATGGGCCCCAGCGGCCGTCGGCGCCCACGGTCTTGCGCCAGCGCGCATCACCCAGGCGCTCGCCAGTGCTCGCGTTCGTGGCGTAGACCTCCACCGTGGCGCCCGCCAGCGGTAGGTTGCTGACGAAGCTGCCCGTGGCCGGGTCGTTGTTCAGCCCCACGCCACTCACTTGGCCATCCAGCACCACCCGGGACTCGGGCGCAAAGCCCGAAGTGGCCGGAGCACGGCCGGTGATGAATTCAAAGGCCGCGGCGAAAGCTTCGGGTCCGAAGGACGTCTCGCGGTGGTCGATGCCCGGCACCACCAGGTTGCGCGCACCGCGCAGCTCCGGGCCTTCGAAAGTGACGCCGGTGGGCTTGCCGGGCGCGCCTATCCAGGTGCCTTCGGGCTGCGCAAACTTGTCGTTGCGGTCGGAACGGATGGTCATCCACTGCGGCCCTGGCGTCACCTCCACACCGGGCGCGCCCTGGTTGTTCAGCGCCTGCAGAAAAGGCCCGGCGCCATTGAATTCGTTGCCCGTGCCGCTGCCGGGATCAAAGCGCACGCCGTGGTTGGGCGTGCCGCCGAGGATGGCGTGCGACACCTTGGACGCACCGCCCTTCATCACATAACTGCGCACGGCATTGCCACCGCGCGAATTGGCGAACAGGACCACTTGCTTGGCGCCGGTAGCGGCCAGCAGCTTGTCCACTTCGGTCGCCAGGAACTCGCGGTGTTCGGTGGTGCTGCTGCGGCCCGGCTGTGCCCGCTCGTCACTGTCGCGGGCAAGCGGGTACGGCACATGGATGGCGTGCAGGCGCTCGCGCGGCCAGCCGTTGGATTCAAAACGCCACAGCGTGCTGAGCCACAGCGCGGCTGTGTCGCCATTGCCGTGCACGAAGACGATCGGTGGGAAGCTGCCAGCGGCAGCACCCGTGGCGCAAGCGGACACGGTCAGTGCTGCACCCGACATCAGCAGCGTGCGGCGGGAAAGGGCCAAGGGAGTCTCCTGTTGTTCATTTTTTGCCCGGTGTCATGCGTGCGCGGACCCCGATGACGACCAGGCCCAGCACCACCGCCAGCACGCCCACCACCACCAGCGGCCAGCCCAGCAGGCCGCCGCGCAGCAGCACGAAGACGCCCAGGGACACGGCCAGCAGGCCGCCGTACAGCAGCACCCAGATCCAGGTGTGGAGCTTCTCGGGCAACATATTCAGAACCACTCGTCTCTCATCGTTCGGCAAGTGTCGTTGCGTTGCGCCACCACCGCCAGCCAGGCATCCACCTTGGGCAGTTCGTAGGCAAAGAAGTAGCGCATGGCCGACAGCTGGCCTTCGCGGCCAATTGGCAACGCGGCCAGGGCCACGTCCAGCCACAGCCAGGCCAGCACCACGTGGCCAAAGCCCTGCAGGTAGGGCGTGGCATTGGCCAGGGCTTCATCGGGCACACCGGTGGCCCATGCGGACTTGGTGGCGGCGCCCAGCTTCTGCAGCGCGGCGGCCAGTTCGTCGGCACGCTCTGCAAGTCCTTGCTGCTGATCCGCGCGTTCGATGGTCTCGCTGATGCGCGTGGCCAGCAGCTTCAGGCCCGCACCGCCGTCCATCACCACCTTGCGGCCCAGCAGGTCCAGGCCCTGGATGCCGTGCGTTCCTTCGTGGATCATGTTCAGGCGGTTGTCGCGCCAGTGCTGTTCCACCGGGAAGTCGCGTGTGTAGCCGTAACCGCCGTGCACCTGGATGGCCAGGGAGTTGGCTTCCAGGCACCATTCGCTGGGCCAGCTCTTGGCGATGGGGGTCAGCACCTCCAGCAGCGTGCCGGCTTCCTGGGCCGCCGCTTCGTCGCCGGTGTGCAGTTCATCCACCAGGCGTGCGCAGAACAGTTCCAGCGCCAGGCCGCCTTCGCAGTAGGCCTTCTGCGCCAGCAGCATGCGTTTGATGTCGGCGTGCTGGATCAGCGGCACCTGGGGCAACGACGCGTCCTTGCCGTTGCCCGTGATCGGCCGGCCGTCCTTGGCGGGGGCCGCCATTGGGCGGCCCTGGGGCCGCTGCCGGGCGTAGTCCAGGCTGGCTTCGTAGCCGGCATAACCCAGCATCAC
>JANOAM010000271.1:0-2219 GCA_031411215.1 Betaproteobacteria bacterium | reverse complement strand
CCCTCATCCGCCGACACTTCCTTCAGCACGGCCTTCAGGCGTTCCTCGAACTCACCGCGGTACTTGGCGCCAGCCAGCAAGCCCGCCATGTCCAGCACCAGCACGCGCTTGTCCTTCAGGCTGTCCGGCACTTCGCCATTGACGATGCGCTGGGCCAGGCCTTCGACGATGGCCGTCTTGCCGACACCGGGCTCGCCGATCAGCACCGGGTTGTTCTTGGAGCGCCTCTGCAGCACCTGGATGGCGCGGCGGATCTCGTCGTCGCGGCCGATCACCGGGTCCAGCTTGCCCTGGCGGGCGCGTTCGGTGAGGTCCAGCGTGTACTTCTTCAGTGCCTCTCGCTGGCCCTCGCCTTCGGCCGAGTCCATCTTGGCGCCACCGCGCACGGCTTGCACCGCGGTTTCCAGGCTCTTGCGCGTCAGGCCGTGTCCGCGCACCACGCCACCCAGGTCGGTCTTGGCGTCAGACAGGGCCAGCAGGAACATCTCACTGGCAATGAACTGGTCGCCGCGCTTGGTGGCTTCCTTGTCGGCCGCCTGCATCAGCTGCAGCAGGTCGCGGCTGGGCTGCACGACCTGGCCGCTGCCCTGCACCTGCGGCAGGTTGCGGATGGCCATTTCCATGGCGGTGGCCAGCGCGCTGACATTGGCGCCGGCGCGTTCCAGCAACGAGCGTGGCCCGTCGGGCTGCTCCAGCATGGCAGCCAGCACGTGGGCAGGCTCGACGTAGGGGTTGTCGCGGGAACCGGCGGCGCTCTGGGCGTCGCCCAGGGCTTGCATGAAAGCCGTGGTGAATTTGTCTTGGCGCATGGGATGAATCTCCGTTGCTACCGGACATGGGGCAAGGCCGTCTGATTTCAAGCCACGCCAGGGGCCGGCGGCAACCCGCCACGTGGCAAAGCTTGACCCAACGCAAATGTGCGCGGCCAAGGGCCTGCGCGCGCACCAGGGTCTTTGTTCTGAGTTTTCACGAATTACTGAACGTTCAGGTAGATTTCTCTTGCGCTCACGACACCCGCAGCCCGCCATGACCCCTTTGTCGCCCCTGGTCCGCAGCTTCGTCGCCCACTTCGGCGAGATGGGCAGCCGCTGGGGCATCAACCGCACCGTGGGCCAGATCTACGCGCTGATCTACGTGTCCGACAAGCCGATCCACGCCGACGACCTGGCCGAGGCGCTGGAGTTCAGCCGCAGCAATGTCAGCATGGGCCTGAAGGAACTGCAGGCCTGGCGGCTGGTGCAGTTGCGCCACCTGCCGGGTGACCGGCGTGAATACTTTGAAGCACCGGCTGACGCCTGGGACGTGTTCCGCACCCTGGCCGAAGAACGCCGGCGCCGCGAGATCGAGCCCACGCTGTCCATGCTGCGCAACGCGCTGCTGGAAGAGGTCAGCACGCCCGAAGACCGCCACGCCCAGGCGCGCATGAAGGGCATGCACGACCTGATCGAGCTGATGACCACCTGGTTCGACGACGTGCAGCGCCTGGACGCCACCACGCTGAGCCAGCTGATGAAGATGGGTGCCAAGGTGCAGCGCCTGCTGGAACTGAAGGACAAACTCAAGCTCATGCCTGCCAGACGGGCATGACGGGCCTGACGGAAAGGAACCCACGATGGACCCCCTGCTTCTGGCGCGGCTGCAGTTCGCCGTCAACATCAGTTTCCACATCCTCTTCCCGACCATCTCCATTGCCATGGGCTGGGCGCTGCTGTTCTTCCGCCTGCGCTGGCTGAAGACACGCGACACCAGCTGGCTGATGGCCTACCGCTTCTGGACCAAGGTGTTCGCGCTGACCTTCGCCCTGGGCGTGGTGAGCGGCATCGTGATGAGCTTCCAGTTCGGCACCAACTGGCCCGGTTTCATGGAGAAGGCCGGCAATGTCGCCGGGCCGCTGCTGGGCTACGAAGTGCTGACCGCCTTCTTTCTGGAAGCCACCTTCCTGGGCGTGATGCTGTTCGGCCACGGCAAGGTGAGCGAACGGGTGCACCTGCTGGCCACCGCGCTGGTGGCCTTTGGAACCACCATGAGCGCCTTCTGGATCCTGGCGCTGAACTCCTGGATGCAGACGCCAGCAGGCGCGGAAATGCGCGACGGCCAGTTTTTCGTCACCAGCTGGTGGCAGGTGGTGGTCAACCCCAGCTTCCCGTACCGCCAGGTGCATGTGCTGCTGGCCAGTGGCCTCACCGTGGCCTTCCTGATCGCCGGTGTCAGCGCCTGGC
>JANOAM010000270.1:0-1988 GCA_031411215.1 Betaproteobacteria bacterium | reverse complement strand
ATGGACGCGATGGTGGCCGACCATGAACGCAGCACGGGCCCCTGGGAAATCGAATGGATCGTGCTGCCCGAAGCCTTCTGCCTGATGGCCGGCGCGCTGAAGCAGAGCATTGCCGTTGTGGAAGGGCTGGAAGTAGACCCTGTGGCGATGCGCCGCAACATCGACATGACCCAAGGTCTGGTGATGAGCGAGGCCGTGATGATGGGCCTGGGCAAGTACATCGGCCGCGAATACGCGCACGACCTGGTCTACGACCTGTGCCGCGAATCTCTGGCCAAGCACACCCCGTTGCTGGACCTGCTGGCCGCGCATCCGGAAGTCAACAAGCATGTGGACCGCACCGCGCTGGAAGCCATGCTGGATCCGAGCAACTACCTGGGGCAAAGTGGCGTGATGGTGGACCGGGTGCTGGCGCGCATGCCGGGCTGAATTGCCGGTACGCGCGTGCCGCCATCTTCGCGTGCGCAGGCTGGTGGCTGGCCGGCTCCGCTCATGTCCCCCGGCCCGCCTTGCTGACGCAAGTCGGGCCTCCTCCTTTACTTCTCTGCGCCGACCACCCACCAGCCTCCGCAAAGCCGCCCAATTTGAGCGCCAGCAGAGCCTCCGGAGCGGGCAGCTGGGGCGACCTGCGGAGCGAAGTAGAGGAGGAGGGTTCGGCCGCTGCCAAGCGGACGAAGCCGGGGGACATGAGCGCAGCAGGTCGCCCCAGTTGCACGCTCCCACCACGGTGCCTGCACGCCCACGCACCACGGCATGCCTCCACCCATGGTGGTCTCCCCAAGCCCGCCTCAACCTGAGCAGACCTAAACTGGCCCGATGCCAGCTAGCCAAGATCAAACAACGCCGCAGCCACCCATGGTCCACCACCTGCGCCAGGTGATGCTGTGGCCGCTGCGCCTGATCCCCGCCAGCGCCACTGACGATTCCGAGCACCGCCGCGCGCCGTGGCAGTTGCTGCGCGACATGGGTGATGCATCACCCTGGCGCGAGCAGATCGACGAATTCACCGGCGACCCCGAAGGCTTCCACGAACGCCACTACAACGAGTTCGTCGCCTTCCTGCCCTACGTGCAGCGCTTCCTCTACGGCGAAGGCCGCGCGCAGCGCGACGGCCACGCCGGCGGGGGCGATTCGCCGATGCGGGTCTTCCGCCGCCACGACATAACCGCCGTGCGCGTGGTGCCGCGTGTGGGGGACGCGCCCATCACGCTGTCGGTGGTGCACATCGACCTGTACTTCTTCTACGGTGTGGACGTGGTGCTGCTCAACGTGGAGCTGGCCGCTGACGAACTGCCTTTGCCACAGGTGCAGGAACTGCTGTACCGCAGCGGCCGCGCCTACCCGGCCGGCTGGTATGCGGACGGCCGCCCGCAACACAGCCTGGCTGCCTGCGAATGGCTGGACGCGCAAGGCCAGGTGCTGGCCGCCAGTGACGCGGGTGAGCGTGACGCCTTCCTGGCGCACGTGGCCGAACACCGTGCGCCGCGCATTGCGGCGCACTGGGAATTTGTGCTGGCGCCGCTGGTCAACCACCACTCGAACCAGCCGGGCGCCTTGCGCTTCCGCCAGATCGAGTACTACCGCATGCCCATGATGGCCTACCTGGCCATGGACGACCCGCGGCAGCTGACACGCAGTGACTTCATCCGCCTGGGCCTGGTCACCGGCGCGGGCGACACGGTGACGGCCAGTGGTGCGCCGCTGCCGTATGCCGACCACCATTTGGAAGACTTCGAACAACGCTTCTGCTACGACCGCTTCTGGACCGAGTCCGGTGCTGCACCGCGCACGCGCTACCTGTGTTCCGGCCACGCGCTGGTGGCCGTGGGTGACGCGCGCAGCGAGTTCTACCGCTGCCGCGACCGCGGCGTGCTGGCGCAGTTCCGCCACCAGCATTTCCTGCTGTTCCTCATCGCCCACTTCCAGAAGGCCACGCTGCTGATGGTGTCGGACCAATTGGCCGAGGCGCTGATGGCGCTGAACGTCAC
>JANOAM010000269.1:0-3594 GCA_031411215.1 Betaproteobacteria bacterium | reverse complement strand
GTGGCGGTCGCGCATGGCCATCGTGGCAGGACTGCCTTTGTTGGCGGCTTGCGGCGCGCCGTCCATGGCCCTGGTGGTCGGCGTCGGCGGCTGGCTGGTCTGCCTGCTGTCGCGGCAAGACGTGGTGCGGACATTCTCCCGCTGGGTGCTGACCGCGGCGCTGCTGTCGGCCCTGGTCGGCTGGGAACTGGGCGCCTGGCGCTGGCGTGTCGTGGGAGTCGCGCCGCTGGACCTGCACCTGCTGGCACGCCAGTGGCTGTGGTTCCTGTGGCCGGCCTGGCCGCTGGCCCTGTGGACGCTGTGGCGCTGGCGCAAACAGCTGCTGTACCGGCACATCTCGGTGCCGCTGCTGATCGTGGCCGTGGCCCTGGTGTCGAGCATCGTGATGGGCAGTTCGGACCGCGCCCTGATGCTGGGCCTGCCGGCACTGGCGGTGCTGGCGGCTTTTGCGCTGCCCACGCTCAAGCGCAGCGCCTCCGCTGCCGGCGACTGGTTCTCGATGTTCTTCTTCACGCTGTGCGCGCTGACCATCTGGGTCATCTACGCGTCACTGCAAGTGGGCGTGCCGGCCAAGCCCGCGGCCAACGTGGTGCGTCTGGCGCCGGGCTTCGAATCGCAGTTCTCGCTGCCGGCCCTGCTGGTGGCGCTGGCCGGCACGCTGGCGTGGGTGGCCGTGGTGCGCTGGCGCACCGGCCGCCACCGTGAAGCGCTGTGGAAGAGCCTGGTGCTGCCGGCCGGCGGCGTGGCCCTGTGCTGGCTGCTGCTGATGACGCTGTGGCTGCCCATGCTGGACTACGCGCGCAGCGCGAGGCCCTTCGTCACCCGGCTGGCCGCGCATGTGCCACGCGATGCCTGCATAGCGGCGCCGGGCCTGGCGCCACCCACCGTCGCGGCGCTGGAGGTCTTCGGACGCTGGCGCGTGGACGCACGCGCGAATGCGGCCACGGCATCTGGCTGCGAATTTCTGCTCGGCGCCACGCGCAGCAAGCCGCTGCCATCCGCACCCCAAGGCTGGGCCAGCGTGGCCGAAGTCCGCCGGCCGACCGACCGCGACGAAGTGACCCAGGTCTTCCGCAGGCAACCGTGAACCTGCTCAGGGAACGGGCTCAGGCCGCGATGGCCCCAGTCGCCGCCGCGGTCAGGCGCACGCGCACAGCGGGAAACAGCAGCTTGAAGCTGGAACCCTGGCCCAGTTCGCTGCTGATCTCGATCTCGCCACCATGCCGTTGCACGACGTGTTTGACGATGGCCAGACCGAGGCCCGTGCCGCCGGTGTCACGCGAACGGCTGCCGTCCACGCGGTAGAAGCGTTCGGTCAGGCGCGGCAGGTGTTCGCGTGCGATGCCCAGGCCCGTGTCGCGCACCTCGATCTCACCGACACCGTCGTCGCGCAAAGTCCAGTTGAGTTGCACCTGACCACCTTCGGGCGTGTAGCGCACGGCGTTGTTGACCAGGTTGCCGACGGCACTGAGCAATTCGGCCTCGCTGCCCGCCAATTCGGCCCCGGCGGCCGCGCTCACCTGGATCCTGTGGCGGCCCGCTGACAAGGCCAGCGCGTCGGCCTGCGCGCGTTGCAGCAGCAGGTCCACAGCCACCCAACGGTCCGCGCCCGGCCGTGGGCTGCCTTCCAGTTGCGCCAGCGTCAGCAGGTCCCCCACCAGCGCCTGCATGCGGTCGGTCTGCTGTTCCATCAGGTTCAGCACGTGGCGCCGTTCGGGCTCGGACAAGGGCAGCTGCGCGAGCGTCTCGACGAAGCCGGCCAGCACGGTCAGCGGCGTGCGGATCTCGTGCGACACGTTGGCCACGAAATCGCGCCGCATGGCCTCAGCGCGCTCGCGTTCGGTGATGTCCTGGGACAGCACCAGCTTCATGCCTTCGGCCCCTTCGCCCTCTGCACCGTAGGGCCGTGCCAGCACGGACAAGGTAGCCAGACCTTGCGGGCCGGGAAAGACCACCGGCTCGTCGAAGCGGCCTTCCTGCAGATAGGCCACGAAGGCCGGCGAGCGTACGAGGTTGGTCACACGCTGGTGGCGGTCACGCTGCGGGTCCAGGCCGAAGTGCTCGGCAGCGACGGAGTTGCACCACTCGATCTGGTCGCCACCGTCCAGCAGCATCACGCCGTTGGGTGAGGCCTCAATCGCGGCCAGGAAGTGTTCCAGGCGCTGGCGTTCGGTATCCAGCGCATGGTCCTTGGCACGCAGGGCTTTTTCGATGCGGTAGCCCAGTTCGCCCCAGGTCCCGGTGTCTCGTGGCGCATCCAACTGCTGCGGGCCGCGCAGCCATTCCAGCAGCCGGTTGCCGCGGCGTGCCTCCAGCGCCACGGCCAGCAGCAGCGCCAGGGCTCCGCAGCCCGCGGTCAGCACCAGCGGCGCACCGAGCAGCGCACCCACCAGAAAACCCACCACGCCGCCCAAGGCCAGCGCCAGCATCGCCCAAAACGCACGGGGCAGAAACCAGGTCATCTCAGTACCGCGCGGCCGTTCCGAAGGTGCTCAGCGCCCCCTCGGGGGGGCAGCGAGCGAAGCCAGCTTGGGGGTCTCATTTCTGGCGCATCAAGCCGCCATGGAAGGGGCCTGCGCCGTCAGCCGGTAGCCGGCGCCGCGCACAGTCTCGATGAGGCCTGAACACGCCACAGGCGCCAGCGCTTCACGAGGCGCTTCACGTGCACGTCCACCGTGCGCTCTTCAATGAACACATGGTCGCCCCAGACTCGGTCCAGCAACTGCGCGCGGCTGTGCACACGTTCCGGGTGGGTCATGAAGAAGTGCAGCAGGCGGAATTCCGTCGGGCCTATCTTCACGTCCCGCAAGTCGCCTTCCACCGGGCGTGTGACACGCCGTGTCGCCGGGTCCAGCTTCAGACCGGCCACTTCCACTGCGGCGTCCAGCGCCTCCGGCGCTTTGCGGCGCAGCACGGCGCGTATGCGCGCCAGCAGTTCCTTGGGCGAAAAAGGCTTGGTCAGGTAGTCGTCGGCACCGGCGTCCAGGCCGGTGATCTTGTCGGCCTCGTCGGCCCGTGCCGTGAGCATGATCACCGGCAGGTCGCGCGTGCGCGCATCAGCGCGCCAGCGTCGGGCCAGTTGCACTCCGGATTGCCCGGGCAGCATCCAGTCCAGCAGGACCAGATCGGGCAGTTCGCGGTCCACCGCGGTTTGCGCCTTTTCCGCATCCGCGGCCAGCGTCACCGCAAAGCCGGCGTGACGCAGATTGATAGCCACCAGTTCGGCGATGGCGCTTTCGTCTTCAACAACCAGGATGCTGCCCATGCCTTGTCCTTCAACGCACCGCGTTCTCGACGTTTTCCATCGAGGTGTGGCGCACGTCGGTGCCCTTGACGATGTAGATGATGGCTTCGGCCAGATTCTTCGCGTGGTCACCGACACGTTCGATGGCTTTGGCGACAAAGACCAGGTCGATGCTGGCCGAGATGGTGCGCGGGTCTTCCATCATGTAAGTGATGAGCTTGCGCATCAGGCCTTCGAATTCCTGGTCGATCTGGTCGTCCTGCTTCAGCACTTCCAGCGCCTTGGCGGTGTCCAGGCGGGCAAAGGCATCGAGCGCCTTGCGCAGTTGGGCCACAGCCAGTTCGGCTTCA
>JANOAM010000268.1:0-3729 GCA_031411215.1 Betaproteobacteria bacterium | reverse complement strand
AGCTTGGGCAGCTCGCGCTGCAACAGCGTGCGCAGGTCCTGCGGCAGCGCACGCCAGGTGGCGCCATGGGCCACGAAGACCGACATGCCCCAGCTGATGGCCATGGTGTGCAGGTGGGTGGTGATCTCGTGCAGGCCGACGGTGTTGCCGGACATGGTGCCGGTGATGGCGCAGTCCAGGTTGCCGGAGCGCATGTTGGCCACCACGTCGGCAAAGGGCATGTTGACGGGCTGGCCGCCCAGCGCTTCCACCCAGTCGGCCTGGCTGACGCTGGAGGCCCGCACCTTGCGCCCGCGCAGGCCGCCCAGGCTGGCCAGCGGCGTGTTGCAGAACAGCACCTGCGCCGGGTACACGTACACCGCCAGCAGCTCGGCGCCATGGCGTTCGCGCAGCAGGGTCTGCAGGCGCGGCCGGAAGGCGGCCACGGACCGGCGCATGGTGGCGATGTCGGGGTTCAGGCCCGCCAGGTCCGGCGCAGCCAGCTCCGCGTCCTTGGGGCTGGACAGGCTCACCAGCAACGTGCCGAAGGGCACCGTGCCCAGCCGCACCATGGACAGCAGTTCCTGGCCGCGTATGCCGGCGCGGTCAAAGGGCACGATCTCGGCGCTGTATCGGCCGCCGCTCAGGCGCGGCAGCTCGGTGGTCCAGAACGGGGCTTCATGGCGCGTGAACTGGCTCAGTGCCGCCAGACCGCCCACCACGCGCAGCTTGACGGGTGCGGGCTGGGCCCAGGCTGCCGGCAGACCCGCGCTGAGTGCCCACACCAGTCCGCACATCAGTCCGCACACCACTACCCACACCCGTGCCGCGCCCGGCAAGAGCCGCATGAATTGCTGCATCTGGGTCAAGGCGGGTCTCCTGCTGGTTCGTGCAACTGAGTTTAGGCAGCGACCAGGCGTTTGCACAGGCTGCGCTGCCGCGCCACCAGCCCGGCCTCGTCCAGCGTCACCAGCTGGCCTTGCCGCACCAGCGCGCGGCCCTGCACGACCGCCAGCGCCACACGGGAGACCTGGCACAGCAGCAGCGCAGCCACGGGGTCGTCATCGGCACCGGCCAGGCCGGGCTCGTCCAGGCGCACGCCGATCAGGTCGCAGGCCATACCGGGCGCCAGCGCGCCGATGTCGTCGCGGCCCAGCACACGCGCGCCACCCAGCGTGGCGATCTCCAGCATCTCACGCGCCGACATGGCCGTGGCGCCGCGGCTCACGCGCTGCAGCAACAGGGCCAGCCGCGCTTCGGCCAGCAGGTGGCCGCTGTCATTGCTGGCCGAACCGTCCACCGCCAGCGACACCGGCACACCGGCATCGCGCATGGCGCGTATGGGCGCGGCGCCCGAGCCCAGCCGCATGTTGCTGCCTGGGCAGTGCGCCACACCCGTCCCGGTGCGCGCGAAAAGCGCGATGCCGGCCGCGTCCAGCTTCACGCAGTGTGCGTGCCACACGTCCCGGCCCAGCCAGCCCAGCTGTTCGGCGTATTCAGCCGGCGTGCAGTTGAACTTCTCGCGGGTGTAGGCGATGTCGCTGTCGTTTTCCGCCAGGTGGGTGTGCAGGTGCACACCGTGCCGGCGTGCCAGCAAAGCCGCGTCCCGCATCAGGCCCATGCTGACGCTGAAGGGTGAGCAGGGCGCCACCACGATGCGCTGCATGGCGAAGCGCGCCGCGTCGTGGAAGCGGTTGATCAGCCGTTCGCTGTCGCGCAGGATGGCCTCTTCGTCTTCCACCACTTCGTCAGGCGGGAGGCCGCCCTGGCTCACACCCACGCTCACGGCGCCGCGTGCGGCGTGGAAGCGCATGCCGACGTCGGCTGCGGCATGCAGCGTGTCGTCCAGCGTGCAGCCGGGCGGGAAGAGGTACAGGTGGTCGCTGCTGGTGGTGCAGCCCGACAGCAGCAGTTCCGCCATCGCCAGCTGCGTGCTGGTGTGCAGCATCTCGGGTGTCAGCCGTGCCCAGATCGGGTACAGAGCCTGCAACCAGCCGAAGAGGTCACTGTCCTGCGCCGGGCGCACGGCGCGGGTCAGGGTCTGGTACATGTGGTGGTGGGTGTTGACCAGGCCCGGCAGCACCACTTGGTCGTGCGCGTCGATCACTTCGTCGGCGCTCTGCGGCAGGTCTTGCGTGCGGCCCACGACCGCGATGACACCGCCGCGCGCGAAGACGGCGCCGTCGGCGATCTCACGCCGTGTGCCGTCCATGGTGACCAGCGTGTGCGCATGGCGCACCAGCAGCGTTTTCGTCATGGGTTGGGGACGGGCGCAGGTGCTGCGGGCGCTTTGTCGCTCCACAGCTGACCGCCGCTGGCCCAGTCGTGTTTCTGCACGTCGGTGAAGATCACGTCCACGGCCTCGGGCGACCCGCCCAGGGTGCGCACCGTGGCGTCCGTGAGGGCTTGCGCCAGGGCGCGTTTCTGGTCCACGGTGCGGCCGGCAAAAAGTTCGACGTGGATGGTGGGCATGGGCTGGCTCCTGGTGCTTGACGTACACGACCGATGTTCGCATGCCATCGCCGCCCGGCCAGCCGCTGGCGGCGGCGCGCATGGCGCAGAAGGCCGCGCAGAACCAAACTGGGGCGGTGCCGTGCTGGTGGCCGGCTCGATGCGCGAAGAGCGTTTCAAGGCCACCTACGATATGCTGGTGCAGAACCAGTTGCCCGACCCCAAGGTCGACTGGCGCAAGCGCTTCACGACGCAGTTCGTGAAGGACCTGCGTGTCCTGCCCTGACACGCGGAACACCACCACCAGGAGACACCATGCCCGCCACTCGCAACGGCCGCAGAGCCTTCATCGCCCTGGCCGTGCTGGCCGCGACGGCCCTGCAGGCCCAAGCGCAGGAGAAGTTCACCTACCTGACCAACTGGTTCGCGCAGGCCGAACACGGCGGCTTCTACCAGGCGCAGGCGAAGGGCCTGTACAAGCAGGCCGGCCTGGACGTCACCATCAAGATGGGCGGGCCCCAGGTCAACGGCCTGCAACTGCTGGCCGCAGGCCAGGTGGACTGCTTCATGGGCTATGACGTGCAGACCATGAAGGCGCGGGAACAAGGCATCAACGCGGTCACGGTCGCTGCGGCTTTCCAGAAGGACCCGCAGGTCATGATCGGCCACCCCGAGACGGTCAAGACCATGGCCGATTTGAAGGGCAAGACCATCCTGATCTCGGGCGACGCCAACAGCAACTACTGGCCCTGGCTGCGCAGCACCTACGGCCTGTCCGACGCGCAGGTGCGGCCCTACACCTTCAATATCCAGCCCTTCGTGGCAGACAAGAACGTGGTGCAGCAGGGTTACCTGTCCAGCGAGCCTTTCGCCATCGAAAAGGAAGCCAAGTTCAAGCCCACCGTGCTGCTGCTGGCCGACCACGGCTGGACGCCGTACGCCACCACCATCGTCTGCATGGAAGACACGCTGAGGAAGAAGCCCAGGCAGGTGGCGGCTTTCGTGAAGGCCAGCCTGCAGGGCTGGCGCGACTACCTGAAGACCGACCCCACGGCCGCCAACGCGCTGATCAAAAAAGACAACCCCAACATGACCGACGACCTGTTGGCCAACGGCATCAAGCTGATGCTGTCCACGGGCATGGTGCTGGGCGGCGATGCGGCCACGGTGGGTGTGGGCGCGATGACGGATGTGCGCATGAGGAAGACCTACGACATGATGGTCGCCATGAAGCTGCTGGACCCGGCCAAGGTGGATGTGAAGAAGACCTACACGACCGAGTTCGTGAAGGACCTGAAG
>JANOAM010000267.1:0-2114 GCA_031411215.1 Betaproteobacteria bacterium | reverse complement strand
ATGAACGCCAGTTCCATCAGGTTTTCGTTGGTCGGCGCACAGGTGGGCTGCACGACAAACACGTCACGGGCGCGCACGTTCTGCTGGATCTCGATCGAGACTTCGCCGTCGGAGAAGCGCGCCACTTGCGCCTGGCCCAGCGTGACACCCAGGTGGCTGGCCATTTCCTGCGCCAGCACGGGGTTGGCATTGCCGGTGAAGAGCACGGGGTTGAAGAGCACGGTGGGTTCTCCGGATGGGGGCGCCGGCAGCGGCTGGTTCACTCGGGAATTGCGGACGCGAGCTTGGTGTGGATTTGGCAGGGGAGGAAGGACTCGAACCCTCGCATGTCGGAATCAAAATCCGATGCCTTGACCAACTTGGCGACTCCCCTACACAGGTTGTGGCTTGCGCCACCACCTTGAAACTTGTTCAGTCCGTTGCCCAACCGCGCAGCGGGTGTTCAACCAGACCCTGGCACATCCGCCCCACCCAAGCCGGCGGAAGTTCATCCGCCGGAAATGTCGCCATGGGTGGCGAAGCCGTACCAGTTCCCCCGTTGGCCCGCGCAAAAACCGCGCTGCCGGAGCCTGTCATGCGGCTGTCGCCGTAACGGGCCTCCAACCAGCGGGCGGCTTGTGCCACCTGGGTGCAACGTTCTTCAGCGGGTGGTTGCAGGTCGTTGCGGCCGAAAAAGGCTTGGCGCCGGTCTCGGTGTCGATCTGTTCCCCACTCTGCTGGCCAAGGCGTCGCACCTGTGCCGTCGAAAGAGCCCATGAGTATAACAGCTTCGGTGTTCCGAACGAGCAGCGGGTGGCCGAAGATTTCCGGCGTGGCGATGGTGGCGGGTGGTTTGACCACGGCATAGGCGACGACAGGCACTTGCAGCGGGCTCAGCTTCTCGCCTATGCCTTCGACAAAGGCGTTGCGGCCGCCGATAAAGAACGGCACATCGGCGCCCAGTTGCAGACCCAGTTCCAGCAGGCGCGTGCGGGGCCAGTTCAGGCCCCACAGCCGGTTCAGCGCCAGCAGCGTGGTGGCGGCGTCAGAACTGCCGCCGCCCATGCCGGCACCCCAGGGAACCTGCTTGTCAATGTGGATGTCGGCGCCCAGTGCGCTGCCGCTGGTCTGCTTCAGCAGCCGCGCGGCGCGCAGGCACAGGTCGTCGGCGGGCAGGGCGGCGCCCAGGTCGTGGCGCAGCAGTTGGCCGTCCTGGCGCCGTTCGACATGCAGCTTGTCGGCCCAGTCGATCAGCACGAAGACCGACTGCAGCAGGTGGTAGCCGTCGGACCGCCGCCCCACCACGTGCAGGAAGAGGTTCAGCTTGGCCGGGGCGGGCAGGTCGTAGAGTGCTTGCAGCGGCATTCGCGCGGTGTACTGGCCTAGCTTCAGTTGCCGGGTGGGTCCAGCCGCACACGCAATTGCACGGCCGGCGGTGACTCTCGCCGCGCGGCCACGCGGCCTTCGGCGCGTTCGGTCGTGCTGACTTGCCAACCCAGCTGTTCAAAGCCGTCCGCGACCGCACGGAAGGGCTGCCGTGGCCAGGGCCGGCCGGCCAGCCAGTCGGGCAGCGCGGCCAGGGGCAGCGGCTCGCCCAGGGCTTGCACGGCGAGTTCGTCCAGGCTGTTGAACGCACGTTCGCCTTCGCTGGTCTGCAGCGTCGCGCGGCCTGAGCCCCAAGTTGCGGTGGCCATGCGGGTGCCCAGGGGCGACAGCAGGCGCAATTCGCCGGCATCGCCATCGCCACGCAGTTCAAAAGCCGCGCTCATGCCCTGCGAGGGCTTGTTGGCCGTGGCGTCCACCTTCAGGCTGAGCCGGCCCGTGGTCCACGGGTTGGGCCCGGGTCCGCGCGGCGGCGTGGCACAGGCGACCAAGCCTGCAGACAAGGCCAGCGTCAGCGCGCGCCTGGGCCAGGCCGTGCGCGGCACGGTCACAGGTCGACGCGCAAGCGCGCCAGGGTCTCGCGCAGCACGTCGTTGGCGGCGTCGCGGCCCTTGCTTTCGCGCCAGATCCGGCGGGCTTCATCCTTCTGGCCCAGAGCCCAAAGGACTTCGCCCAGGTGCGCACCGATCTCGGTGTCGGGACGCGCGGAGTAGGCCCGCGTCAGCAGGCGCAGCGCTTCGTCGCGGTTGCCC
>JANOAM010000266.1:0-4025 GCA_031411215.1 Betaproteobacteria bacterium | reverse complement strand
ACACGCTTGCACCCGACCTGCTCTACAAGATGGACGCCTATTGGCGGGCTGCCAACTACCTGTCGGTGGGGCAGCTTTACCTCTACGCCAACCCTTTGTTGCGCGAGCCGCTGACGCTGGCGCACGTCAAGCCGCTGGTGGTGGGCCACTGGGGCACGGTGCCGGGGCAGAACTTCATCTACGTGCACCTGAACCGCGCCATTCAGAAGTACGACCTGAACATGTTCTACGTCTCCGGCCCCGGACATGGCGGCGCCGCCCTGGTGGGCCACGTGTATCTCGAAGGCACCTGGAGCGAGGTCTACCCCAGCGTCACGCAAGACCTGGCGGGGATGCAGAAGCTGTTCAAGCAGTTCTCGTTCCCGGGCGGCATTTCCAGCCATGTGGCGCCGACCACGCCGGGCTCGATCAACGAAGGGGGCGAACTGGGCTATTCGCTCAGCCATGCCTTTGGCGCCGTCTTCGACAACCCCGGCCTGATCGTCGCCTGCGTCGTTGGCGACGGTGAAGCAGAGACCGGCCCCCTGGCCGCCGCCTGGCATTCGAACAAGCTGCTGAGCCCCGTGACCGATGGTGCAGTGCTGCCCATCCTGCACCTGAACGGCTTCAAGATCAGCAACCCCACCTTGCTGGCCCGCATCGGGCACGAGCAGTTGGAACAGTTCTTTCTGGGTTGCGGCTGGACGCCGATCTTCGTCGAGGGCGACGACCCGTTGGCCATGCACCAGCTGATGGCAGCTGCCACCGACCGCGCCATCGAACAGATCCAGCGCATCCAGATGGAGGCGCGAGACCCCCATCGAAAAGGCACCACAAGGACCCGCCCACTGTGGCCGATGATCGTGCTGCGCTCGCCCAAGGGCTGGACAGGCCCCAAGGAAGTGGATGGCCTGCAGAACGAGAACACCTTCCGTTCGCACCAGGTGCCGATCTCCGTGAGCCCGGAATTCCCCGAGCACGTCAAGCTGCTTGAAGCCTGGATGAAGAGCTACAAGCCGGAAGAGCTCTTCGACCCGAGCGGCCGGCTGTTGCCCGAACTGGCCGCGCTGGCGCCGAAGGGTGACCGCCGCATGGGCGCCAACCCGCACGCCAACGGTGGCCTGCTGTTGCGCGAACTGCAATTGCCCGATTTCCGCCTGCACGCCGTGCAGGTGACCACACCGGGTGCGTTTCAGGGGCAGGACACGCTGGTGCTGGGCGGCTTCCTGCGCGACGTGCTCAAGCTGAACCAGGCCCAGCGCAATTTCCGCATCTTCGGTCCTGACGAAACCGTGTCCAACCTGCTCGGCGCGGTCTTTGAAGTCACCAGCCGCCAATGGGATGCTGAAACGCTGGACAACGACGAATTCCTGCAAGCCGACGGCTTGGTGCTGGATTCGATGCTCAGCGAACACCAGTGCCAGGGCTGGCTGGAAGGCTACCTGCTGACCGGGCGGCACGGCCTGTTCAACAGTTATGAGGCTTTCATCCGCATCGTCGATTCGATGTTCAGCCAGCATGCAAAGTGGCTGAAGGTGACGCGCGAATTGCCGTGGCGCCGGCCCATCGCGTCGCTGAACTACCTGCTCGCTTCGCATGTCTGGCAGCAGGACCACAACGGCTTCACGCACCAGGACCCGGGCTTCATCGACCATGTGGTCAACAAGAAGGCGGACATCGTGCGTGTGTACCTGCCGCCCGACGCCAACTGCCTGCTGTCGGTGGCTGACCATTGCCTGCGCAGCCAGAACTGTGTCAACGTCATCATCGCCGGCAAACACGCCTTGCCGCAGTGGTTGCCGATGGAGCAGGCCGTCATCCACTGCACGCAAGGCATTGGCGTCTGGCCCTGGGCCAGCAATGACCAGGGCAGCGAACCCGACGTGGTGTTGGCCTGTTGCGGCGACACACCGACGCTGGAGATCCTGGCGGCCGCCTCCATCCTGCGTGAGCACCTGCCGGAACTGAAGCTGCGCGTCATCAACGTCGTTGATCTGATGAAGTTGCAGTCGGTCAGTGAACATCCGCACGGCCTGGGTGACGGCGACTTCGATTCACTGTTCACGCGGGACAGACCGGTCGTGTTCGGCTTCCACGGTTACCCGTCGCTGGTGCACCGGCTGATCTACCGCCGCAAGAACCGCGACTTCCACGTTCACGGCTACAAGGAAGAAGGCACGATCACCACCGCCTTCGACATGCGGGTGCAGAACGAGCTGGACCGTTTTCACCTGGTGCAGAAGGTGGTCGATTGCCTGCCCCATCTGGGCAGCAAGGGCGCTTATCTGAAACAGCTGACACGCGACAAGCTGATCGAGCACAAACACTACATCGACGAGCACGGCCAGGACTTGCCAGAAATCCGCAACTGGAAGTGGGCTGGTTGAGCTCGCGCGGCATGGACACCCGCGCGCTGATCGCAACCGCCCAGGCCATGGTCGGCAGCGGCAAAGGCCTGCTGGCGATGGACGAAAGCAATGGCACGTGCAGCCAGCGCTTCGCGGCTGTCGGCATTGCACAAACCGTGGAAATGCGCCGCGCCTACCGGGAACTGCTGCTGCGCACGCCCGGCCTGAACAGCTGCATCAGCGGCGTGATCCTGGTCGACGAGACGATCCGGCAGGCGGCCGCCGACGGCACGCCCTTCGTCAAAGTCGCCAGCGATGAGGGCGTCCTGGTCGGCATCAAGGTGGACACCGGTGCCAAGGACCTCGCGGCGCACCCCGGCGAGAAGGTCACCGAAGGCCTGGACGGGCTGCGCGAGCGCCTGCATGCCTACCGCGACATGGGCGCGCACTTCGCAAAGTGGCGGGCCGTGTTTGCGGTGGACGACGCCGTGGCGGACGGCACGGGCCGGCCCAGCCGGGCCTGCATCCACGCCAACGCGCATGCCCTGGCCCGCTACGCGGCCTTGTGCCAGGAGGCCGGCCTGGTGCCCATCGTCGAACCTGAGGTGTTGATGGATGGCAGCCATGCGCAGGCACGCTGCCAACAGGTCACGGAGGCCGTCCTGCACAGCGTCTTCCATGAACTGCACAGGCAGGGCGTGCTGCTGGAGGCCCTGATCCTGAAGCCGAACATGGTGATCGCCGGCATCGACTGTCCGGCGCAGAACACGGCCGTCGAAGTGGCCGATGCAACGCTGCAGTGCCTGCGGCGTGTGGTGCCTGCCGCCGTGCCCGGCGTCATGTTCCTGTCGGGCGGGCAATCCGGCGAAGAGGCGACCAGCCGTCTGAACGCCATGCACGACGGGCGCGGTCTGCCTTGGCCGCTGTCGTTTTCGTTCGCACGCGCCATCCAGCACCCCGCGCTGGAACTCTGGTCTGGCAAGGATGCCAACAGGGCCTTGGCGCAACGGGCGCTGATGCACAGGGCGCGCTGCAACTGTGCCGCGCTGCAAGGTGCGTACAGCGCCGCGATGGAGGCCTGATGGACCCGCCACTTCAGCTCTACTTCATCCGCCATGGCGAAACCGCGTGGTCGCTCTCCGGTCAACACACCGGCCATACCGACCTGCCTTTGACGCCGCATGGCGAAGCGATGGCGCGCGCCCTGGCAACGACGCTCAAGGGCATCCCTTTTTCGCTGATCCTGACCAGCCCCCGACTGCGCGCGCGCCACACCTGCGCCCTGGCAGGGCTGGCGGGCCAAGGCGCTACAGCCGCGCAGACGGACCCCAACCTGGCCGAGTGGGACTACGGCGACTACGAGGGTCTGCGCACCGCGGATGTTCACGCCCTGAACCCTGATTGGGACGTGTGGAGCGACGGCTGCCCCGGCGGCGAGAAGCCCACCGATGTCGGCCTTCGTGCAGACCGGCTGATTGATCGGCTGTGCGGCTTGAACGGCAAGGTCGCCCTCTTCTCGCACGGCCAGTTCGGGCGTGTGCTGGCGGCCCGGTGGATCGGCCTGCCGGTGTTCCAGGGGCGGCACTTCGCGCTGGACCCCGCGTCGATCAGCATCCTCGGCTTCGACGCGGCCCACCCGGGGCGGCGTGTCATCAGTTTGTGGAATGCGGGGTCAAGCCTGCTTCGGTAGTGCCCGCA
>JANOAM010000265.1:0-2124 GCA_031411215.1 Betaproteobacteria bacterium | reverse complement strand
GCGATCTCGCCGATGGCTTGCAGCGGGTCGATGGCGCCGGTGTTGGTGGTGCCCGCGTTGGCGACGATGGCCATCGGCAAGATGCCTGCCGTGCGGTCGGCAGCAAGGGCGCGCTGCAATTCTTCGATGCGCATGCGCCCCTGCGCATCGCAAGCCACGGCGCGCACCGCCTGGCGGCCCAGGCCCAGCACACCGGCCGAACGCTGGATGGTGTGGTGGGCCTCGGTGGTGGCGTAGATGGCTACCGGCCGGTCCACGCCCTGTGCCGCAGGGTCACGGCCCAGACGTTCAAAGGCGCTCTGCCGGGCCGCGCCCAGGGCCAGCAGGTTGGCCACGGACCCGCCGCTGCTGTAGACACCTTGCAGGCCCTTCAAGCCGCACAGCTCGGCCAACCAATCCAGTGACAGCGCCTCCAGGAAGTTGAAGGCCATGTGCCCGTAGCGCTGCGGCGCCGCCACGCTGGCCGCTGTGGCGGCCAAGGTGGCGGCCGAGGTGGCGCCGGTGGTGATGAAGGAACTGAAACCCGGCCGAGGCACGGAAGAGCCATTGGGCACGACGTGGCGCAGCAACTCGTCCATCACACCGGCGATGCCCACACCCTGCTGCGGCAGCGGCCTGTCCAGTTGCTGGCGCCAGTCGCGGCCGGGTTGCAAGGCGTCCGGATGTTCGAAGCGCAGGAACTCGTCCAGGCCCACGCCCAGTTGCGCCAGCAGCACCTGCATCTGTCCGGTCTCGGCGGCGTCGTGCGTCATCGTGTGCTCCTGCACCCAAGGGTTATGGATGCGCTCAGCATTTCAGCACGTCAGGTGGCCACTCAGGCGAACAGGCCCTGCAGGAACCAGGTGGTCTCGCCGGGTGCGGTGGGCAGCCGGCCCCGGTAGATCCACACCAGCGCGCCGCTGCCGTCCTGCGCGATGTAGTAGTCGCGCGCCACGGGGTCGCCGTCCCACCAGCCGGTCTCTATGCGTTCGGGGCCGCTCAGCAGGTCCAGCGGGCGGCCGTTCATCAGCGGCTGCCATTCGCGTGCAGCCAGCGGCAACGGTTCGGCCAGCAGCCAGGCCGGGCGGTGCAGCGGCAAATCGGGCTGCCGCGTGCAGGCCTGCACCGGCGCTTCGCAAGCGCCCTCCGGCGCGGGTTCGCCCACCGGTAAGGGACGGCTGGCGCGTTCCGGGCGGTGGTCGGCCACGGCCACGATGCACTGCACCTGTTCATCACCCAGCCGCGCACGCAGGTGTTCCAGCAGGCGCGTCAGGCCCACGGCCTCGCTGGCGCGCGTGGGGAAGAGTTCTGCATTGGGCGCCGGCGCGGCCACCAGCTGGCTGCAGTGCAGGACCAGGTCCATGGTGGGCGCGATCAGCGCCAGCCGTGACAGCCGTTCGCGCAGCAGGCTGTGCAGGTGCGCCGGGTCCAGCGCGGGTTCGGCCAGTTCGATGCGCAGGTCCGTGTGCGGCGCGCTGACATCGCGTGCGCGCTCGTGCAGCATGCGCAGCGTGAAGGCGCCGACACGGCCGTGGTGCGCCTGGGCCCAAGCCACCAGTCGCGCCAGCAGCAACCCGGCGCCGTGCATGATCAGGTCGGTGTTGTCGACGCGGGCAAACAGCTCCAGGCGGCTTTCAAAACGCGCAGGGAGACTGACCCATTGGCGCGGGTCGGGCTGCAGGCCCAGGGCCTGGTCCAGTTCTTCCAGCAGGCACCCACCGAAGCGGCGCGCCAGGCCGCTGCGCGGCAGGGCGTGCAGATCGGCCAGCGTGTGCAGGCCCATGCCCTGCAGCGCGTCCCAGTGTTCGCGCCCCGGGCCCAGCAACCACACGGGCGCTTGCAGCAGCAGTTTCTGCAACGCGGGCAGTTGCGTGCTGTGGGGGCCGTGCAGCAGTTCTGCGGCGCGCGGACGCCACTGCGCCAGCAAGGCCGCGCCGCGTGCGGTGGGTGCGGATGCGGTGTGGATGCGGTGGCCCAGCGGTACCACCGCCGCACTGAGCTTCTGGTGCAGCGCTTGCGCACCACCAAAGAGCCGCAGGCTGGCCTGCACGTCCAGCAGCACCGTTTGTGCGTCATGCAGCGTGACGGCCGGCGTGAAGGCCAGCGCCGCGTGCACCACAGCCTGAAGGGCCGCGGCTTCGCGGC
>JANOAM010000264.1:0-7072 GCA_031411215.1 Betaproteobacteria bacterium | reverse complement strand
TCCAGCGCGCTCTTCGTCACCGCGCTGCTGCTGATGTCCCAAGCGCAGGGCCTGTTGTCGCTGGTGCTGGCTTGGACGGTGATGGGCGCGGCCATGGGCATGGGCCTGTACGACGCGGCTTTTGCGGCCCTGGTGCGCCTGTTCGGCCCTGAAGCGCGGCGGTCGATCAGCGGCATCACGCTGATCGCCGGCTTCGCCAGCTCTGTGGGCTGGCCGCTGACTGCATGGATGGAAGCCCACTGGGGCTGGCGCGGCGCCTGCCTGGGCTGGGCGGCGCTGCACCTGCTGGTAGTGATGCCGCTGAACCTGACGGTGCCGCGCGTGGGCGCGGCCAGCGTCAAGGCGGATGCTGCGCCGGCCGGGTCGTCACTGGCGCCCGGGGCCGGCGCGGGCGCAGTGGCGTCAGCACCGCGTCCGCGCACGGCGCAACTGGTGCTCCTGGCCGCCCTGTTCACGCTGATGGGCTTTGTCAGCACGGCCATCGCCACGCACCTGCCCGCCATCCTGCAGGCCGCCGGCGCCCCGCTGGCCACGGCCGTGGCGCTGGCCGCGTTGGCTGGGCCTGCGCAGGTCACGTCGCGCCTGTTTGAACTGGGCGTGCTGAGCCGCTTTTCACCCTTGCTCACCGCCCGCATCGCGGCCAGCGGCCACCCGCTGGGCGCGTTGGTCCTGCTGACCGTGGGGCCCGTCGCCGCCATGCCCTTCGTGGTGATCCATGGCCTTGGCAACGGCCTCCTGACCATCGTGCGCGGCACGCTGCCGCTGGCGTTGTTCGGTGCCCAGGGTTATGGCGCACGGCAGGGCTGGATCTCGCTGCCTGGCCGGCTGCTGGGCGCTCTGTCACCCTGGCTCATGGGTCTGGCGCTGGAACGCCAGGGTGTGGCCGCGCTGGGCTGGACCATGGCCTGCGGCCTGGGCTCGCTGCTGCTGTTGATGGTGCTGCAGGTGCCTTCGGTCGCGACGCCGTTGCCGGCAGCGGATGCCAATGGCAGCACAGCCCACCAGAATCGCGCCTGAGATGAACGAACTGCACTGGACCGAACTCGCTGCCCACGTCGTGGCCTGGCACAACCGCCACCCGCTGGCGCGGCATATCGGCGTGCAGCATGTGCATTCGCTGGGCTATGTGATGCTGCCCTTCGTGGACGCTGACGCCTCGGCAAGCCCGGCGCCTGCCTCGGCCGCCGCACCGCTCGCGGGCGGCGAACCGCTGCCGCCCGAAGCCCTGGCCGGCAGCCTGCGTGAACGTGCCATGGCGCGCGCCCAGTTGCAGGCCCAGGGCGCAGCGGCGCAACCCGACGACGCCCCGCAGCGCCCCGCTGCGCCGGCTCACGTGCGGCCCGCCTTCGAAGAAGACTTCATCCCGCCGCACACCCTGAAGGCTGTGCGCCGCTGGGCGGCCAAACAGGCCGTGGCGCAAACCACACCGCGTGGCGACGTGCAGGTGCGCAAGCTCAGGGCCGAGCCCGGACTGGACCAGGCCGATGTGCTGCCACGCTGGGTGCTGACGGCGCAGGTCGAGGTGGGCCGCACCAGGACGCGGGTGCTGGTGGGGCCAGGTGCGCCGCCGGCCGTGCTGGGGCGCCGCATGATCAGCCCCGGCCGCACCATCGCCCTCTTTGCGCTGGCCGGCGTGCTGGCCGGCATCGCGGGCTGGGTGGCGGACCGGGAACCCGCGGGCGCCGTGCTGGCTGCGGCTCCAGCGCAAGCGGCATCGACACCCGCACCCCAGGCGCCCTCGGTCATGGCGTCCGTCCCGGCACCCGATTTGGAACCGATGAAGGCGCACAGAACCGAGTCAGGCGCCGTGGTGGTCTCGCACCAGGACGCACCGGCGCCGGCGGCGTCCGCACATTCAGCGGTGAATGTGGCAGCCCCTGCGGCAACGGCGTCGCCCGCTGCACAGCGACCGGTGGACGTTGAACCCCGCCTGGGCAAGATCGACCTGCCCTCCTTGGGACCACGCGTCGACGAACGGCGGCGGCGCGCGCAGGAAACCGCTGCATCGGCCGCCCCGGTCGCGTCGGCTCCACCAACCGCAGCACCCGCACCGACCGCACCACCCAGACCCACCGCGGTGCACCCGCCCGCGCCGCCACGCAACGCCATGGCGCCCGCGCCACCGGGCCCCAGCTTCGCCGTCACCACCCGGCTGCTGCGCACGCGCAGCGAAAGCGACCAGGTGGCCGCCGCCATACGCGAACTGCTGGCCAGCCAGCCCGGCCCGCCGGTGCGGGTGGAAGTGCTGGCCGTCGGCGACGACTGGCGTGTGGTGGGCTGGCCCTTCTTGGACCGCGCCCTGGCAGACAAGGCCCGCGCGCTGCTGGCCGCACGCGGCATGAAGGTCCAGGTCATCGACTTCTGAGCGGTCAGTGGAGTAGCCGCTCACTTGAAGAGTTACTCGGCCACAAACTGCTCGGCGTTGCGCCCCTTGATGGGCGCATAGAACGCCTTGATGACCGCCAGGTCCGCCTCCACGTCACCCGTGGGTTGGAAGATTGGGCCCAGGCCGCTGACCTTGCGCTCGTAGTCCATGTAGGCCAGCACAATGGGCACCCGGGCCTGCTGCGCGATGAAGTAGAAGCCCGTCTTCCAGTGGCGTGTCTTGCCGCGTGTGCCTTCCGGTGGCACCACCAGTTGCAACGGGCCGTCAGCGTCCATGATGGCCTGGGCCGAAGCGGCGACCAGGTTGCTGCTCTTTTCGCGCACCACCGCAATGCCGCCCAGCCAGCGCATCAGCGGGCCGAAGGGGAAGCGGAAGATGCTGGCCTTGCCCATCCAGTAGATGTTCAGGCGCAGCGCAAAGGCCACCATCAGCGTGTACGGCAGATCCCAGTTGCTGGTGTGCGGCGCGGCGATGAACACACTCTTGCGCGCCTCCGGCGGCAGCGTGCCTTCCACCGTCCAGCCATTGAGCTTGAGGATGGCCACCGACAGCGTCCGCAGAACGGTGTTGAGCACGGGCGTGTCGAAAATGGTGTGGTGCATGGCGCCGATTGTCCAGGGCGCTCAGCGGCTACGATCCCCTGGTCTTGCCTGAGCGGGAGAACGCGCATGTCGTCCGGAAAGATCCTCGTCGCCCAAGGTGGTGGCCCCACCGCCGTCATCAACCAGAGCCTCGTGGGCGTGGTGCTAGAGGCGCGGCGCCACCACGGCATCCAACGTGTCTACGGCGCGCGGCATGGTGTGCGCGGCATCATCAACGAAGACTTCGTCGACCTGACGCAGGAGACCAGCCACAACCTGGAACTGGTCGCCGGCACGCCCGCCGCGGCCCTGGGCAGCACACGCGACAAGCCCGACCTGGCCTACTGCCAGGAGATGTTCAAGGTGCTCAAGGCGCACCAGATCGAACACTTCTTCAATATTGGCGGCAACGACTCGTCGGACACCGTGCGCATCGTGGCCGAGGAAGCGCAGAAGGCAGGCTACCCGCTGCGCTGCATGCACATTCCCAAGACCATAGACAACGACCTGGTGCTGAACGACCACACACCCGGCTTCCCCAGCGCCGCGCGTTTTGTGGCCCAGGCATTTGCCGGTGCCAACCTGGACAACGCGGCACTGCCCGGCGTTTACGTGGGTGTCGTGATGGGCCGCCATGCCGGCTTCCTGACGGCGGCCAGCGCCCTGGGCAAGAAGTTCCCGGACGACGGCCCGCACCTCATCTACCTGCCTGAGCGCGTCTTCAGCATCGAGCAGTTCCTGCACGACGTGAAGGCCACGCATGAACGCTACGGGCGTTGCGTGGTGGCGGTGAGCGAAGGCATACACGACGCCGACGGCAAGCCCATCCTGGCCCTGCTGGCCAAGGACCTGGAACAAGACGCGCACGGCAATGTGCAGCTCAGTGGCAGCGGCGCTTTGGCCGATCTGCTGTGCGAAGAGATCAAGGCCAAGCTGAAGATCAAGCGTGTGCGCGGCGACACCTTCGGCTACCTGCAGCGCAGCTTCGTCGGCTGCGTCAGCGATGTCGACCAGCGTGAAGCGCGTGAGGTCGGCGAGAAGGCCGTGCAGTTCGCCATGTGGGGCAACAGCAATGGCTCCGTGGCCATCAAGCGCACGGGCTTCTATTCGGTGGACTACGAACTGCTGCCGCTGAGCGCTGTGGCCGGCAAGACGCGCACCATGGAAGACGACTTCATTGCGCCAAACGGAACCGACGTGACCGACGCGTTCCGCCTGTATCTGCGGCCACTCTTGGGCAGCCGCATGCCGGATGCCTTCAGGCTGCGGCCGGCGGCCGTACCGAAGATCCTGAAGACATAAAGCAGTCTCGCGGTGTCACGTGCCCGTCACCGCGCGGGACGACGATGAAGGGCACTTCAGGAGACAGACACCATGCGATTCCATTCCTCCGGCCTGCGCGCTGCGCTGGCCCTCACGGCTGCGGCCGCCCTGCTTGCGGGCACTGCCGCACAGGCCCATGACAACAGCCGCGGCAATGGGCACGACAGCGCACGCTTCCCGCACCCGCTGGTCATCGGCCACCGCGGCGGCGGCAGCGGCTACCTGCCGGAACACACGCTGGAAGCCTACGCACTGGGCATCGAACTGGGCGCCGACTTTGTCGAGCCCGACCTGGTGGCCACCAAGGACGGGCACCTGATCGCGCGGCATGAGCCCAACCTCATCGCCACCACCAATGTCAGCACACTTGCGCAGTTCGCCAGCCGCCGCCGCACGGTGATGCTGGACGGCGTGGCGACCGACGGTTTCTGGGCCAGCGACTTCACGCTGGCCGAGATCAAGACCTTGAGGGCCATCCAGCCCGTGGCCGCACGCGGTGCGGCCTTTGACGGCCAGTTCCAGGTCCCCACGCTGGAAGAAGTCATCGCGCTGGCCAAGAACAAGAGTCACGAGAAGGGCCGCACGATAGGCATCTACCCCGAGACCAAGCACCCGACCTACCACCAGCAGATCGGCCTGCCGCTGGAAGACCGGCTGCTGGCAGCGCTGAGCCGCGCCGGCTGGAACCACCGCGGCGCGCCCGTGTTCATCCAGTCCTTCGAGACCGCCAACCTAAAGTACCTGCGCACCAAGACACGCGTGAAGCTGGTCCAGTTGGTGGACGCGGACGACTTGGCCGCCGACGGCACCATCACCTTCGCCGCGCCATTCGACAAGCCCTACGACTGGGCTGTGTCCGGCCGCGCGGGCCTGTTCAAGGACCTGTTGACGCCCGCCGGCCTGGCGGAGGTGCGCAGCTACGCCGACGGCATCGGCCCCTGGAAGTACTACATCCAGAGCACGGCCTGCCGCGTGGTCACGGCCACCGGTGGCTGCGGGGACGCCAACGGCGACGGCGCGGTCAACGAAGCGGACCGCGTGACCGTGCCCGCCACGGACCTGGTGCAACGTGCACACGCCGCCGGCCTGCTGGTGCACACCTGGACATTCCGCAACGAACGCAGCCGCCAGCCGCTGGATGATGGCGTGCAGCCCACCAACGAATACCTGCGCTTCTTCGGCCTGGGTGTGGACGGCGTGTTCAGTGACTTTGCCGACACCGCATTCGCCGCCCGCGTGCTGTTCAAGCTGAAGTCCGACCCCGGCTACGCACGCTGCCTGGTGCGCGACAACGGCTGCACCGACCGCGACTGAGCACCTGAGCCCTGAAAACGAAACCGCCGCCCTGCGGACAGGGCGGCGGTGCACGGTGGCCCGGACTGCCCGCTCAGGCCCGACGCTTGCGGGCCAGACCTGCGCCGGCCAAAGCCAGACCCACCAGGGCCAAGGAAGCCGGCTCAGGCACCGTTCCTGGGCCGATGCTGCCAGGCAGCACCTGAACGTTGACGACGTCAAACCCGGGCGAGCCGCCACCGTTGTCCAGGCCTTCAATACGAATGGCCGTCACAGGGGCCGCAAAGCCGATGCTGGCCAGATCAAACGCGGTGGTGACGCTGTCGTTTGCAATGCCAAGAAAGACAAAGTTGACGTTGTCTGAGCTGACATAGACATTGGCGCGCTCACCGCTGGCGCCAATTTCCTGGATGAAGATGTCGTTGCCGACGCCGTCGATCACGGTCTCGTCCGTGAAGCCCACCGTGATGAACGAGCCCGTGGGCAACGACAGGAAGGTCTCTGAACCGGCCACGTCAGTGCCCAGCACCACTGACAGCGGCACCGCGACAGGGAAGGAGCCACCGATGCCGCCCAGCCCACCGTAGGGACCGGCCATGGGGCCGACGCCGCTGTCAAAGTAACCCAAGACCACGTCGGCATAGCCAATCGTGGCCTGGGCTGGCGCGGCCACCAGCGCCGCGACCGCCACACTTGCAGCTCCTAAGGAACGAGAGAAGAGTTTCAGCATGACGGCCCCTTGTTGATGGTGCGACCAACCAAGCATTTAGCGGACCACAAACTCAAGACTTTGATTCCATGCGTCTTTTGCAAACTAGGGGGTCGACCGGTGTCAAGAAAGTCGACGCCGCGCGCCCAGCAGCGACAGCAGCGCCAAGCCCACCAGCGCGGCAGTGCCGGGCTCGGGCACGTCGTTGATCGTCACGGTGATAGGCGTCTGCGTGCCGGTGAAGAGGCCGTCGCCGGTGAAGGTCAGCCCGGTGACGAAGGCCGTGGTGCTGTTGGGGTTCAGCCCCGCGCTGGTCTCTATGCCCATCACGCGGAAACGGTTCACGCCGCCCGGGCCGAAGCTGAAGACATTGGCACCGCTCCAGTCGTGCGCCAGCAGTGCCCACTGCCCGGCCAGGTCCAGGCCGAAGATGTCGTACAGGCCGTCGCCGATGTTGTCGGGCAGGTCCACGCTCAGGAAATTGGGGTTGCCGTCTGCCGTGGCGTAGTCGTAGCCGATGGCCAGTTCCGGGTCGATGTAGTAGGTCTGTCCGGCCTGCACCGTCATGTTGAACTGGTAGCTGCCGTTGGCCAGCACCACCGGCAGGTTGACCACCGGTCCGCCGGACTGCGCGGGGGTGAAGTCGGCGTAGACGCGTGCGATGGCCTGCAGGTTGGCATTGCCCAGGTTGGTGGAGCTGCCGTCCTTGGTCTGGATCAGCGAGATCTCGATCGAGTAGTTGCGCCCGAAGTCAAAGCCGTAGCCCGGCACCGTGAAGTC
>JANOAM010000263.1:0-2326 GCA_031411215.1 Betaproteobacteria bacterium | reverse complement strand
GCCACCTGGTTCATCGGGTGGTTGAAAGGCGTGATGGCGGTGATGACACCCAGCAGCGGCTCACGCTGCGTGTGCACGCGCCGCTTGCGGCCGTGCGGGGTGATGTCGCAGCTGAAGGTCTGACCGTCGTCGCGCAGGCATTCGATGGCACCGAACATCAGCACGTCCGCTACCCTGCCGGCTTCATACGTGCTGTCCTTCAGGCACAGGCCCGCTTCCGTGGTGATGAGCGCCGCGATCTCGGCCGTGCGCTCGCGCACCAGGGCCGCCGCGCGGTTCAGGATGTTGCTGCGCTCGAAGCGTGTCAGCTTGGCCTTGTAGCCACGGGCGATGTCGTAGGCCCGACGCAGCTCTTCCAACGTGGCCTTGGGCACCGTGCCGACAAGTTCGCGTGTGAACGGGTTGCGGACCTCGATGACGCGGTCACCGCTCCGGTCTGCGCCGACCTTTTCACCGGCGATGCGCAGTGCCTCACTGCGCATGGTTCAAGGCCAGGTCGAACGCGTCAAAGTTGCGCCAGCGGCGGTTGGCCTCCAGCCCGGCGATGGGCCTGTTCAGGATCAGCGGCACGCGTTGTTCCGACACCCCGCCATGGCTGCGCAGCGGCACTTCCAGCGCCGTCAGATCGTGCCGCGCCGCGGCGGTGCCGATGACGACGGAACGCTCCGACACCACCACCAGGTCGCCGATGCGGTCGGCCGGCAGTTCAAAGGCCGCTGCCGCCTCGTCGCGCGTCAGCACCTGTTCAATGCCACGCAGGTTGCGGATGCGCGCCGCCACACCGTGCGCGGAGTCGTCCGGCAAGTAGACCGTAGCGTAGGAACCCAGCGCGCCGTGGTGCACGACGTAGGGGTCGGTGATGGGCAGGATGGTGCGCGCCTTGCCCGCGCCCAGCCACGCGTCCAGCTGGTCCTGCAGGTAGATCACGTCCGGTCTGCCGTCCATCCAGGTCTTGGCGTTCATGCCGTGGTCGGCCGTCAGCGCGATGACGCAGCCCAGTTCCTCCAGCGCCGACAGGTAGCCGTCCATCATCCCGTAGAAGGCATTGGCACCGGGCGTGCCGGGTGCGTGTTTGTGCTGGATGTAGTCGGTGGTGGACAGGTACATCATGTCCGGACGCTGGTCTTTCGCGCGCTGCATCAGCTTCACGCCAGCGGCGAAGACAAATTCGGACAGTTCCGCGCTATAGACGTCCGGCAGCGGCATGCCGACCAGGGGCAGCAGGTCGCTGATGCCGTTCTCCTCAACCGTCGCCACATCGGCTTTTTCGGACGAGAAGCAGATGCCGGTCATGCCCTTGCCCAGCAGCTTGCGCAGCTTGTCCTTGGCCGTCACCACCGCGCAGCGCTGGCCTGCACCCGACAGCGCCGCCAGGATGGTGGGCGCACGCAGCCACTTGGGGTCATTCATCATGACCTCGGTGCCGCTTTCCACGTCATAGAGGTAGTTTCCGCAGATGCCGTGCACGCTGGGCGGCGCGCCGGTGACGATGCTCAGGTTGTTGGGGTTGGTAAAGCTGGGCACCACGCAGTCGGCGATCAAGGCCGTGCCGTGTGCCAGCGTGCGCTTTAGCCAGGGCGCCTGGCCACTGGCCACGACTTGCGCCAAGTAGTCTGGTTCACAGCCGTCCACGCAGACCACCACGGTGGGCTGTTTGGGCAGCGCGTAGCTGCGGTTGTTGACTTCGAGTGTCATGGGTGTGGTCTCTTCAGGTCTGTGGCGGTCGCGTGCGCTTGGGGTGGCCTGTTGCGCTCATGTCCCCCGCCACAACTTGCCGCGCAAGTTGTGGCTCCTCCTTTACTTCGCTCCACAGACCACCCCAATCGCCCGCTCTGGCACCACTGGTGGCGCGCCTGCATTCGAAACGCCACAGCGGTGGCAGGCCGAGGACGTTGGGTACCGGGCGCAGCGAAGTAAAGGAGGAGGCTCGGCCGCAGGCCGGGCCGGGGGACATGAGCGGAGCCCGGTACCCGGCGGCCTTGGCCCCCAACGGTAGATTCAACTCAAGCATGCGCCACCGCCTTCTTCGCAACCGGCGCCTGGTTGCGCAACGTGCGGTCCTTGCTGTCCAGTACATGCCGGCGCATGGCCTCACCCGCAGCCTGCACGTCACCCGCGGCAATGGCTTTCAGGATGGCGCGGTGTTCACCGGCGGACAGCGGCAGCGCGCCCACCGCCGCCAGGTTCATGCGCCGGAACAGGGACAGTTCGTTGATGAGGCGCCTGTAGAGCACGCTCAGTTTGCGGTTGCCGGTGAAGTCCACCAGCGTGTCGTGGAACCGCAGGTTCAGCAGGTGGTAGCCGTCGGCGTCACCGGCCTTCACGG
>JANOAM010000262.1:0-2594 GCA_031411215.1 Betaproteobacteria bacterium | reverse complement strand
GGACAGGGCTTGGTCAGACATGCCGCGCATCATCCCGCACAACGTGCCGCTTCAAGCGGCGGGGGCAAGCTCAGTTGGAGCGGGTGAGGGGAATCGAACCCCTGTATGAAGCTTGGGAAGCTGCCGTTCTGCCATTGAACTACACCCGCAGCGGCAGCGATTCTATCGCCGCAGCAGGGCCGGATCAGTACCGCTCGGCCGTTCCGAAGGTACTGAGCGTCCCCTCGGGGGGCAGTGAGCGAAGCGAGCTTGGGGGTTTCACTTCAGAGCTTGCCGGCTTCGCCATTGAGCACGTTCTGGTACACCACCTGCACCTGTTCACGACCCACGGCACCGGACACCCGCGCGACCAGCGAGTGCAGTTCGATCACCGTGGTGCCGCGGCGCCAGCGCGCGAAGGCGGTGTAGGTGCCGGCCTCGTTGGCCACGTCCGTGGTCTCCGGGCTGCCGTAACGCTGCGACAGCAGGCGGCGCAGGGTTCGGTGCTGTTCGCTCCAGCGGTTGTCGTCACCGCGTGCGCCGTCCAGCGCATGGGTCAGGCTCACGCGCACCAGGCGGCGGTCCTGGGCGTCCAGGTGCAGGCGCAAGACGAAGGGGATGCCAGCCACGTCATAACGCACCACCTGCGGGACATCGCAGACCTCGCCCAGGCGCGCGGCGGCCAGGCGGGCCGCGGTGTCGCATTCGGCGCGGGCCAGGCGGGCGCCGAAGCGTTCGGCGATCTGCAGTTCGTTGGCGCCCCAGGGCAGGCCCTGGAAGGCTTCGAGCGCAACGGGCGGCGCGGCAACTGCGGGGGGAGCGGATGCGGCAAGGGCCGGCGGGCCGGCAGACTCGCCGGTGGACAACTGGGCCAGGCCAACCACAGGCCAGGACATGGCGCCCCACATCAGGATGCGCAGGACTCGGGTGGGAGTGGACATGGAAGTGGGCAGTGCAAAACAACACGGGGCGTGTCATCACGCCCCGTCAGCTTTACGATCGTACCGGGTGACCGGGCACTAGTTGCAACTGGGCATCTTGTAGGAACTGATCCACGTGTTCCAGTTGAAGGACCCATTGGTCTTGATGTACTCGTTGGTCGACCAGAAGGTGCAGTCGTCAACGGGATCGACGCTGATCTGCGAGTAGTCGCCCCAGCGGGTCAGCGTGCCGGTCTGCGAGCCGCTACCGGCCTTGAGCACGGTCTCACTGTTCAACGTGCCCACCGGGTCGCCGGTCAGGCGGCTGGCCATGCGCAGGCTGGGGTAGACCGCAGCGCCCGACGCGCTGTACGAAACCGCGATGTTGCCAAGCTTGTCCTGCGCGATGGAACTCATCCAGCGGTGCACACCATCACCACCACCGAAGGTACCCTGCTGGAACACCGTCGGCGTGCCGGTGGGCGCCACGTTGCGCAGTTCATACCAGCGCACAGCCGCCAATGCGGACCGCTTGTTGCCGGTGCTGACCGCATGGCTCATGACCAGGCTGCCGCCGTTCAGCGTGCGGTAGGCCGCGCGGTAGTTCAGGCGGTCGGCCAGCGAGTCCAGCTTGTTGTTGGTGCCTGGTTGGGTGACGCAGTTGCCGCCGCTGCAAGCCGCGCTGTAGGCTGCCACGGGAATGTTGACCGGGCCGCTGAGCGTGGTGTTCGTGGGCGTGGTCCAGTCTACGAGGAAGCGCCACAGGTTCACCGAATTGGTGGCGCGCGCCACCACGTAGTTGGGCGTGCCCGCGGCCGGTGCCGGGCCGTCCAGATCGGCCGGCAGTGTGGACCCGTAAGTCGTGGCCAACTTGATGCACTGCTGCGTGGCCGGCAGGCCCGCCAGCATCTTGGCGCGGTCCAGTGCGCACACGGTGCTGCCCTGGAAGGTGCTGGTGAACATGTTGTAGCTGACATAGTAGGCGTCAGGCCACACAGCCAGTTTGGGAAAGTCGTTGAACTGCGTGTACTGGAAGGCGTAGCGGCTCCAGGTCCCGGTGGCGTCCGACGTGGTGGACACCGCGATGCACTGCCAATAGCCCGCCGTGCCGCCCGGCACGGAGAACTGCGACACCACCCAGCGGTTGGCCAGCTTGTCGTACTGGACCACGGGGTCGCCGTCATTGCGGCTTTCGCAAGCGCCGCCAAA
This sequence comes from Betaproteobacteria bacterium, assembly GCA_031411215.1. Lineage (GTDB taxonomy): Bacteria > Pseudomonadota > Gammaproteobacteria > Burkholderiales > Burkholderiaceae_C > Rubrivivax. The sequence goes on along the minus strand of JANOAM010000262.1, from coordinate 486 downwards.
GCCGGCCCACAGCGACTTGCCATCTGCAGGGCCGTACACCGGCGCCTTGGTTGACTTGGAGAACACGGCGAAGGCGGTGTTCACCCACTGCACATACTGCGTGGCGCCCACGGCACCCGTGGTGTCTGGCGGTGCAGAGTTGACGGTCATGGTCCCGGACGGACCGGTGAAGCCATTGCCAACGCCATCGACGCCACTGCCCAGGGTGGGCGCCAAGGGCACGGCCGGGGCCAGACTGGTGGTACCCAGGGCCCGTTCCAGCAGAGGGTCGGCATCCAGTTCGGGGCCGTCGTCAAACGGAATCTTGTGCTCCCGCACCGGCCGGCCACGGCGCTGGGTGGCGGGCGGAATGGCCGTCATGTCCCGCAACGGGGGCGACACGTCGTTGCGATCGCTCTGCACGATGAGGTCGACCTTGCGGTGTTCGATGCCGGCCGCGCTTTGTGCGTGGGCCTGGAAAGCCGCGCCGGCCAAGAGGCTCAGCAA
>JANOAM010000261.1:0-1749 GCA_031411215.1 Betaproteobacteria bacterium | reverse complement strand
GACGCCGCGGTTCTTTTCCTGGCGCACCAGGCCGGCTTCATCCAGCATGCGGAAGGCTTCGCGCACGGGGCCGCGGCTGACACCCAGCGATTCCGCCAGCGTGGCTTCGATCAGCTTGTCGCCCGGCTTCATCTCGCCCTGCAGGATGAGTCGTTCGATCTCCTGCTGCACAACGGACGTGAGCGAACTGGACTGCAGCAAGGCAATCTTGTCGTGCACGGCTGTGTCCTGTGAAACGGGTCGGAGCCTCATCGCACCGCATTGGAGCGGAGGCTTTGCAGATTGTCAACAATCGGCAAACTACCGTTGACACCCGTTGCATCCCGCGACAGCATCGTCCCACTTGCGGGTTGCCGTGCGGGCGCGTGTGCTCATGACACATGTCTGACATCGGGGCCTGACAGACTGGTTGGTTACGCGTTCCATCCTTCACCGCCCATAGCGCGCCCTTAGCGACTACCGAGGAGTTTCCCCCCATGCGCATCACCGGACCTTTGCAGACCCTGGCCGCAGCCGCCCTGCTGGCCCTGACCCTGCCGGCCTTCGCCCAGAAGACCACGCTGCTGGTCTACACCGCGCTGGAAACCGACCAGCTGAAGGCCTACCAGGAAGGCTTCAACAAGCAGTACCCGGACATCGAACTGAAGTGGGTGCGCGACAGCACCGGCGTCATCACCGCCAAGCTGCTGGCCGAGAAGGCCAACCCGCAGGCCGACGCGGTGATGGGCGTGGCGGCGTCCAGCCTGGCGCTGCTGGACAAGCAGGGCATGCTGGTGCCGTACCGGCCGCTGAATGCCGACGCCATCATGTCGCAGTACATCGACAAGAAGAAGGTGCCGGCCTGGTTTGGCATGGACGTGTGGGGCGCCACCATTTGCTACAACACCATCGAAGGCCAGAAGAAGGGCATCCCCAAGCCCGAGACCTGGAAGGACCTGCTGAAGCCCGTCTACAAGGGCCAGATCGTGATGCCGAATCCGGCGTCTTCCGGCACCGGCTTCTTCGACGTGACGGCCTGGCTCACGCTGTGGGGCGACAAGGACGGCAAGGGGGAATCGAACGGCGGGGGCTGGAAGTACATGGACGGCCTGCACGAGAACATTGCGCAGTACACCCACAGCGGCTCCAAGCCCTGCAACATGGCGGGCGCGGGTGAATACGTCATCGGCATCAGCTTTGAATACCGCGCCAACACCAACAAGGCCAAGGGCGCACCGATTGACCTGGTGTTCCCCAAGGAAGGCCTGGGCTGGGACCTGGAAGCCTTTGCCATCCACCAGGGCACCAAGAAGCTGGACGCTGTCAAGAAACTGGCCGACTGGGCCAGCAGCAAGGACGCCATGCTGCTGTACGGCAAGAACTTCGCCATCACCGCACAGCCGGGTGTGGCCGCGCCGCTGGCCAACGTGCCCAAGGACTACGAAGCGCGCCTGGTGAAGATGGACTTCAGCTGGGCCGCGGACAACCGTGAACGCATCCTGGCCGAATGGACCAAGCGCTACAACGCGAAATCAGAGCCGAAGAAGTGACGGCGGCTGAGGCAGGCAAGACCTACCTGCGCCTGGCCGGGGTCCGCAAGGACTTCGGCAGTTTCTCGGCCTTGAAGGGCATCGACCTCGACATCGCGCACGGCGAATTCGTCTGCTTCCTGGGCCCCAGCGGTTGCGGCAAGACCACGCTCTTGCGCATCATTGCAGGGTTGGAAGTGCAGACCGCCGGCCGCATTGAACTGGCGGGGCGCGACATCTC
>JANOAM010000260.1:0-7659 GCA_031411215.1 Betaproteobacteria bacterium | reverse complement strand
GCCGGCGGCCGACGCGACGTGCATCTCTTTCGCGCCCTTCAGCCGCCGCATGGCGTCACGCACCAGAGCCTCGTCCTCGGCGCGCGGCAGGCAGCGTTCCAGGATCTCCGGGTGTTCGTGGCTGATGGCCAGCACACGCGCGCCGCCAGCCAGGATGCGCGGCAGTTCCACCGCGTGCTGCAGGCCTTCCACGGTGCAGTCGGCGACGAAGACGCTGGCAGCCAGGGCCTGCACCACCGGCTCCAGCTGACCGATGGCGTCCGACGCGCCCGTGCTGCGCACCGGCACCGGCGCGCTCAGCGGCTGCGCCGGCAGCACGATGTGGAAAGGTCGCGCGCCCAGGTGCAGGAGGGCCAGCTCGGCCAACTGCGGCAGTTCGGGCCGGGTCTGGGTTTCGGACAGCACGGCGCAGGCGTCGCCGGCCTTCACGCCGCACAGGCTGAAGACCTGTTCGAACATGGCGATCCACTTGCCTTCGATGCGCACAGATCCGCTCACAGCACTTCTCCCAGCAAGCGGTAGTGCCCGGCCTGGAACAGCAGCGGCGGTACCGGTGACTCGGTGCAGGCCAGCACCCGGCCTATGAACAGATGGTGGTCGCCCAACGCCTGGTGCGACACGCTTTCGCACTCGAACACCGCCGTGCAGCCGCCCAGCACGGGCGCGCCCTGTTCACCCAGGGCCCAGGCGCCTTCGGCAAAACGGTCTTCGACGCGCGACGCAAAGCGGCGCGACAGCTCCACTTGCGATTCCGCCAGCACGTTCACGGTAAAGCGGGTCGCCGCCTGGAACGCCGCCAGCGAGGGGCTTGCGGTGCGCAGGCTCCACAACACCAGCGGCGGCTCCAGTGACAGCGAGTTGAAGGAATTGGCGGTGAGGCCCACAAACTGGCCCTGCGCGTCGCAGCAGCTGACGATGGTGACGCCTGTGGTGAAGCGGCCCAGCGCGTTGCGAAGTTGGCGCTGCTCCATGCGGGCCTTGGGCTGCAATCAGACAGCCGTGTTCGAGGCAGCAATGCCCCAACGGGCCAGTGCCGCGTCGTCGGCCACGCGGGCGTCCACCCAGCGTGCGCCCTCGGGCGTGGTTTCCTTCTTCCAGAACGGCGCCTGGGTCTTCAAGTAGTCCATCAGGAATTCACAGGCCTGGAAAGCCTGGCCGCGGTGGGCCGACGTGACAGCCACCAGCACGATCTGGTCGCGCGGCAGCAGCGGCCCGACGCGGTGGATGACCCGCGCGCCGCGGATGTCAAAACGCTGGTGGGCCGCGTCGATCATGGCTTCGATGGCACGTTCGGTCATGCCCGGGTAGTGCTCCAGCTCCATGGCGCTCACTTCGGTGGGCAGGCCACCATCCTTCGCGCCGTTCCGGTCGCGCACGGTGCCGGTGAAGGTCGCAACCGCACCGACGCCGCCATCACCTTCGCGCAGGCGGGCGACTTCGGCGCCGAGATCAAAGTCCTCGGTCTGGATGACGACACGCGGACCCGTCATCTCAGCCGCCCGTGACCGGTGGGAAGAAAGCCACTTCGGCGCCGTCGCTCAGCACCGCAGCCTCATCGCTCATCTGCTGGTTCAGCGCCGCGCGCACGGCGCGGCCGCGGGCCAGCAACTCAGCATGCCGGCCGCCCAGGGCCTGCAGCGTGTCGCGCAGCGTGCCCACCGTAGCGCCGTCGGCCAGTTCGATGGTTTCGCTGGCGCCCAGGGCCTCGCGCAACGATGCGAAATAGCGAACCTGAACTTTCACGCCTGCACCTTCACGCCCGTGCCTTCATCGCGCCACCAGTGAAGCCAGCGGCAGGAAGCGCACGACGTCGCCGCGTTGGATGGCTTGCCCGCCCGGGTTGTCGATCAAACCATCGGCCCACACGGCCGATGTCAGCACACCCGAACTCTGGTTGGCGAAGAGCTCCAGGCCGCCTTCGCCGTTCAGCCGCACACGCAGGAACTCGCGGCGCTTGTCGGGCTTGGGCCAGTCGAAGTCGGCACGCAGCGACAGGCTGGGTGGCAGACCGGCGGGCATGCCTTGCAGGGCACGCAACACGGTGGTCACCGCCACCAGCCAGGTGACGAACGACGACACCGGGTTGCCCGGCAGGCCCACCAGCAAGGCGGAAGAACCGTCAGGCCGACGGATGCTGCCAAAGGCCAGCGGCTTGCCGGGCTTCATGGCGATCTGCCAGTGGTCTATGCGGCCTTCGGCTTCAGCTGCGGGCTTGAGGTGGTCTTCTTCGCCCACCGAGACACCGCCGCTGGTGACGATGAGATCGTGCTGTTCCGCCGCGCGGCGCAGCGCATCACGGGTGGCGTCCAGCCGGTCGGGCACGATGCCGAAGTCACTGACCTCGCAGCCCGCCGCCTGGGCCAGGCCGCGCAGCGTGAAGCGGTTGCTGTTGTAGATGGCGCCGGGCTTGAGCGGCTCGCCAGGCATCATCAATTCGTCGCCGGTGGAGAAGATGGCCACACGCGGGCGGCGCAGGACCACCAACTCCCCGGCACCGACGGACGCGGCCAAGCCCAGGCTTTGCGGCGTGAGCCGGTCGCCTGCCTGCAGCACTGCGGCGCCCTGCACCACGTCTTCACCACGGCGGCGTATCCATTGGCCGGCAGCCGGCACGGCGTTGACACGCACGCTGCCCAGGGCTTCACCAGGCAACGCGTCGCACTGTTCCTGCATGACCACCGCGTCGGCACCCGCGGGCACCTGGCCGCCTGTGAAGATGCGCGCGGCCTGCCCGGGCTGGAGCGGCTCGCCCACATGACCCGCAGGGATGCGTTGCTGCACCGGCAGCACGGCGCCGGCAGCCGGCACGTCGGCCGCGCGCAGCGCGTAGCCGTCCATCGAGGTGTTGTCCGCCGGCGGCACGTCCAACGCCGATTGCACGTCCTCGGCCAGCACACGGCCCAGTGCGTCGAAGGTGGAGACGGTTTCCGTCTGCGTGATGCGAGCCGCGGCGGCGCCTTCGGCCAGCAGGGCCAGCGCCTCGTCAAGGCTCAGCAGAGGGCGCGGGGCTTTCACGTCGGCCATGGAGTGGTGGTGCGGCTCAAGCGCAGTGCTGTTCGATGAAGGCCTTCACGCGTGTGGCGTCGGGCAGCATCACGGTGAAGCGCCGCGGCAGGTGTTCAATGCCCTTCAGCGCCGCGGGCGGCTCTGGATCTACGCCCGTGGCTTCACGGATGGTGGCTGCGAACTTGGCCGGCAACGCGGTTTCCAGCACCAGCATGGGCACGCCTGCCTCGGCGTGCTCCAGCGCCACCTTCAGGCCGTCGGCGGTGTGGGTGTCGATCATCGTGCCGGTCTGTTCCCAGGTGCGGCGGATGGTCGCCAGACGGTCGGCATGCGTGCTCTTGCCGCTGACAAAGCCCAAGCCCGCGGCCGGCGCAAATTCGGCTGGCGTCAGCGAGAAGCCGCCACGCGACACCTGGGCGCCGAACAACTCAGCCGTGCGTGCGCCGTTGCGGCCCAGCAGGTCGAACACGAAGCGTTCGAAGTTGCTGGCCTTGCTGATGTCCATGCTGGGGCTGCTGGTCTCGAAGGTTTCGGCCGTCTGGCGCACGCGGTAGGTGCCCGTGCGAAAGAACTCATCCAGCACGTCGTTTTCGTTGGTGGCCAGCACCAGTTGCTTGATGGGCAGACCCATCATGCGCGCCACGTGGCCGGCGCAGATGTTGCCGAAGTTGCCGCTGGGCACGGTGAAGCTGACCAGCTCCGAATTCGTCTTGGTTGCCTGGAAGTAGCCCGCGAAGTAGTAGACCACCTGGGCCAGCAGCCGCGCCCAGTTGATGCTGTTGACGGTGCCTATCTTGTGGCGGCGCTTGAAGTCGAGGTCGTTGCTGACGGCCTTGACGATGTCCTGGCAGTCGTCGAACACACCCTCCACTGCGATGTTGTGGATGTTGGCGTCCTGCAGGCTGAACATCTGCGCCTGCTGGAAAGGGCTCATGCGGCCGTTGGGGGACAGCATGAACACCCGCACGCCGTGCTTGCCGCGCATGGCGTATTCGGCCGCGCTGCCGGTGTCGCCGCTGGTGGCGCCCAGGATGTTGAGCTGCTCACCGCGCCGCGCCAGTTCGTATTCGAACAGGTTGCCCAGCAGCTGCATGGCCATGTCCTTGAACGCCAGCGTGGGGCCGTTGGACAGGGCTTGCAGGTAGACACCGTCCTGCAGTCGCTTCAGCGGCGTGATCTGCGGCGTGCCGAACACCGCTTCGGTGTACGTCTTGTCGCAGAGGCGCTTCAGGTCGGCGGCGGGGATGTCGTCGATGTAGAGCGACAGGATCTCAAACGCCAGCTGCGCGTAGGACAGGCCACGCCAGCGCGTGAGCGTGGCGTCATCGACCTGGGGGTAGTGCGTGGGCAGGTACAAGCCGCCATCCGGCGCCAGGCCTTCCAGCAGGATGTCGGAAAAGCCCCGCTGCGTCTGGTCACCGCGGGTCGAGAGGTACTTCAATTCAGCTCTTCCTTGCGGATCCTGACGATGGGGGCCAGCACGGTGGGCAGTGCCTGCATCTGCGCCAGCGCGGCGCTCATGCGGCCTTCCACGGTGTCGTGGGTCAGGATGATCAGGTCGGTCTGCTTTTCGCCTTCAGCGCTCTCACGCTGCAGCACCGCGTCAATGCTGATGTCGTGTTCAGCCAGGATGCCGGTGATGCGCGCCAGCACGCCCGCTTTGTCGGCCACCACCAGGCGCAGGTAGAAGGCGGTGATGACCTCGCTGATGGGAAGGATCGGCGTGTCCTGCATGCTGCCGGGCTGGAAGGCCAGGTGCGGCACACGGTGGTCGGGGTCGGCGGTGGCCAGGCGCGTGATGTCCACCAGATCGGCCACCACGGCGCTGGCCGTGGGCTCGCTGCCGGCGCCCTTGCCGTAGTACAGCGTGGTGCCGACGGCGTCACCGTGCACCACCACGGCGTTCATGGCGCCTTCCACGTTGGCGATCAGGCGGGTGGCTGGGATCAGCGTCGGGTGCACACGGAGCTCAATGCCCCCCGCGGGGAACGCCGCGGTTCGAAGGTCGTCCCTGCGCTTGGTGATGCCCAGCAGCTTGATGCGGTAGCCCAGCTGTTCGGCATAGCGGATGTCCACCGCCTGCAGCCCGGTGATGCCTTCCACGTGCGCCTTGGCAAACTGCACCGGCACGCCGAAGGCGATGGCCGACATGATGGTGGCCTTGTGCGCCGCGTCCACCCCTTCGAGGTCGTTGGTGGGGTCAGCTTCGGCATAGCCCAGCGCTTGAGCCTCCTTCAGCACGACACCGAAGTCCAGGCCCTTGGAGCGCATCTCGCTCAGGATGAAGTTGGTGGTGCCGTTTATGATGCCGGCCACCCATTCGATGCGGTTGGCGGTGAGGCCTTCGCGCAGCGCCTTGATGATGGGGATGCCACCGGCCACGGCCGCTTCAAAGGCGACCACCACGCCCTTCTCGCTGGCGGCAGTGAAGATCTCCGTGCCATGCACCGCCAGCAGCGCCTTGTTGGCGGTGACCACATGCTTGCCGCAGGCAATCGCTTCCAGGACCAGTTCGCGGGCCAGGCCGGTGCCACCGATCAACTCGACCACGATGTCGATGTCCGGGTTGCGCACCACTTCGAACGGATCGGCGTGCACGCTGGCCTGGTCGCCCACCACGCGTCTGGCGGCGGCCGTGTCGCGACGGCTGACGGCGACGATCTCGATACCGCGCCCGGCCCGGCGGCGGATCTCTTCCTGGTTGCGCTGCAGGACCTTGAAGGTGCCAGAGCCGACGGTGCCAATGCCAAGAAGGCCAACTTGAATGGGTCGCATGGGGAGGACGTTGCGGTTCAGGAAGAGTGGCGCTTGCGGTAGCCGTGCAGGAACTTCTCGATGCGGCCAATGGCTTCGGTCAGGTCATCGACGTTGGGCAGGAACACGATGCGGAAGTGGTCGTTGGCCACCCAGTTGAAGCCCGTGCCCTGCACGATCAGCACCTTCTGTTCGGCCAGCAGTTCATAGGCAAACTGCTGGTCGTCTTCAATCGGGTAGACCTTGGGGTCCAGGCGCGGGAACATGTACAGCGCCGCCTTGGGCTTGACCACGCTGACGCCCGGGATCTGTGTCAACAGGTCATAGGCCACGTCGCGCTGCTTGCACAGGCGCCCGCCCGGTGCCACCAGGTCCTTGATGCTCTGGTAGCCGCCCAAGGCCGTCTGTATGGCCAGCTGCCCCGGCGTGTTGGAACACAGGCGCAGGCTGGCCAGCATGGTCAGGCCTTCGATGTAGTCGCGCGCGTGGCGCTTCTCGCCACTGACCACCATCCAGCCCGCGCGGTAACCGCAGCTGCGGTAATTCTTGGACAGGCCGTTGAAGCTGATGAACAGCACGTCGTCGGCCAGGCTGGCCATGGCCGTGTGGGTGTGGCCGTCGTAGACCGTCTTGTCGTAGATCTCGTCGGCAAACACCACCAGCTGGTGCTGGCGGGCGAGTTCGATGATGCCCAGCAGCACCTCGTCCGGGTACATTGCACCCGTGGGGTTGTTGGGGTTGCAGACCATGATGCCGCGCGTGCGCGGCGTGATCTTGGCTCGTATGTCGTTCAGGTCAGGCAGCCAGCCGGCCTGCTCGTCGCAGATGTAGTGCACGGGCTTGCCGCCGCTCAGGCCCACCACGGCGGTGTAGAGCGGGAAGTCGGGCGCGGGGATCAGGATCTCGTCGCCGTCGTTGACCAGGGCGCTGATGGCCATCTGGATCAGTTCGGACGCGCCGTTGCCCAGGTAGACATCGTCCACCGTGACGCCCTTGATGCCCTTTTCCTGGGTGTAGTGCACAACCGCCTTGCGCGGGGCGAAGAGGCCTTTGCTGTCGGTGTAGCCGGCGGCGTCCGGCAGGTTGCGGATCATGTCCTGCACGATTTCATCGGGCGGCATCAGCCCGAAGGCGGCCACGTTGCCGATGTTCAGCTGGATGATCTTGTGGCCCTCTTCCTGCATCTGGCGGGCCTTGTCGAGCACGGGGCCGCGGATGTCGTAGGCCACGTTGGCCAGCTTAGCGGACTTTGCAATCGCTTTCATTGGGTCGACTTCACAGAGGCAGGTAGGTCGGGCGCTGGCGACAGCAGACCTAGAATTATCCACCCATGAAGTTCCAGCCCGATACCGCCGAAGGTCTCAACGTCGTCACCCGCCAGGAGCCCGGCCGCGTCTGGGTCGGACCCAACGCCTTCGATTCCAGCATCCTGCTGCCCTGGAAGGGCGACGTGCAGGCCTGGGGTGCTTCTTCAATGGAAGAACTGACGCCCGATCACTTCGCGCGCATCGTCGCCCTGAAGCCCGAGGTGGTGATCTTCGGCAGCGGCACCCGGCTGCGTTTTCCGTCGCCAGCCCTGCTGCGGGCGCTCATCGAAGCCCGCATCGGCGTCGAGACCATGGACACCGCCGCTGCCTGCAGAACCTACAACGTGCTGGTCAGCGAAAGGCGCTCAGCGGTGGCCGCTTTGCTGGTCGAGAAGTCAGCACCTTGAAGCAAGGGTGCCGCGCCGCAATATAATTCGCTACTGAGCCAGCTTCGGCACTGACGTGCTTCGAGAAAACGACCCATGACGCCTGTGATCAACAAGCAAGTCCCGGAATTCGAAGCCTTGGCCACCAGCGGCGTGAAATTCACGCCCGCTGCGTTCCATGGCCATGCGGTGGTGTTGTACTTCTA
>JANOAM010000259.1:0-8154 GCA_031411215.1 Betaproteobacteria bacterium | reverse complement strand
GTGTGCGACTTTGCCAACGGCGCGGGGTGTCCTCCTGACTATGCCGCAATTGCCTTCCTGTCGGCCTGCGCAAGCCTGATAGGGGGGAAGCGTCGGGTCATGCCTTACAGCGGCGTTTCGCAATGGTCCGAGCCGTCAATCCTATGGGTGGCCGCCGTGGGTGATCCATCTGCAAACAAGTCACCGGGTCTAGATGCGATAACGGCACCGCTACGCAAGATGGAAAAGGCTATTGCTGAAGGCCACAAAGACACGCTGCGCGATTGGTCTGGGACTGTTGAGCGCGCGAAAGCGGTAAAGGATGAATGGCAGGTCCTAGTCAAGGCGGCGGTCAAGGACGGCATGCCAACGCCTGCCATGCCTGCTGACGCTGTCGCTCCTGATGAACCTGCGCGCCGTCGCCTGATAGTCCAGGACGGAACGCCGGAAGCTATCGCCTCAATACTTGCCGCGAATGACATTGGCACATTGCACTTCCGCGATGAATTGGCGGGCTGGCTAATGTCCTTCGACCGTTACAGTCCGGGCGGTCGTGAATTTTGGCTGGAAGCATATGGTGGTCGTCCATTTGTTATCGATCGGAAAAGCGCAGGCTCGGTGACGGTCAACTTCAACGGTGTGTCCGTACTTGGTGGGGTCCAGCCTGAAAAGCTTGCCGATACATTGCTTTCATCTGTTGATGACGGTCTGGTTGCTCGTTTCCTTTGGGCTTGGCCTCAAGCAATTCCGTTTCGCCGTCCCTCGTCATCTGGCAATGAATCGCAGCTGCAAACGATATATGAACGACTTGATGGCCTGCCTTGGGGTCAAGATGAATTTGGCGGCGATGTTGCGGTCAAACTTCACCTGACAAGCGATGCGGCGGATATCTTCGATCACTGGGGTGCTGAAAATGATGATGGTCTAGAAGATTCTGGCGCACTGTATAAATCGTTCTGCGGCAAGCTGCGCGGCATGGTGCTACGGATTGCCTTGGTGTCCGAGCACATCAAGTGGGCTTGGCAAGGTGGGCCTGAACCTCGCTTGGTTTCTGCCGAAACTTTGGGGGCAGTCTGCGACTTTGTGGAGCAATACTCCAAGCCTATGGCGCTGCGAGTCTTTGGGGACGCTGCACTTCCTCCTGTCGAGCGCAACGCCGCAACGTTAGCCCGATATATTATACAGCACCGCGGTGCCTTGGCCATCGGCTCGGCCTATACCCTGGCATGCGTGGCCGGTGTGCACGCCGACCGCGGTGACTTCAACGCCTCTCACGCCGCTCTTGCCCATGCGCGCGCGCTGGTTGCCGACCACCCGAACCACCCCATTGCATACTCGGTGCGCAATTGGGAAGTCATCATCCTCGCATGGCAGCAGCGCTGGGAAGATGTCCTGGAGGGCGTTGACTCGACGGTGGAACTGGTGCATCGCCTGAGGGCCCTGCTGCCGTTGGCCATCGCCCGAGCCGTCGGCGGCTATGCGCGCTGGCGACTCGAGCCCAATCCTCAAGCTGTCGCCGAAGCGATCGAAGCAGTGCGGTGGATGGAGAACCACCACGTCCACTTCTATACGCCGCTGTACTACGGGTGGCTGGTTGAAATGGCTGTCGACGCCGGCCGCATCGAGGAAGCGCGGCGCTGGGCGGTCATTGTCTTGCGCCGCGCTCGTACCGGCGAACGCATTGGCGAGGCCGTGGTGTGGCGTGCGTTGGCTCGGTCGGCACTGCAGCAAGGAGACCACTTGCGTGCCTGGCGGCGACTGGCCAGGGGCGAGGCCTCGGCCCAACGGCGGCAGTCAACGCGCGAAGCGGCACTGAACCTGCTGCTGAAGGCGCAGCTCTTGCGCGATGACATGCGACTTGGCGAGAGCGTGCAACTGCAAGCCACTGCGCTCGAGCAAATGGCAGCGATGGGCGTGGCCACGCATCTCAACGGACGCGGCGTTGTCTAGTCAGGGGATCTTGGCAAACAAGGGCTTCAGCGCCTGCTCGTGTAGGTGCATGGCTAGAACGTCGAATCCAGCTTTCGTCGGATGGAGTTCGTTTTTCCAGACTTTTTTGTACGTGAGATTCTTGTCGTTCTGATACTTCGCAAGCAAACCGGTCAGGGGAACGTGACTTACTCGGATGCCTTGCTTGGTCAACTCGACCGCGACTTCGCCGTAGGCCTTGTTGAGCCTGGCGATGAACATGGCCATCAAGGTGCTTGACTCACCTTCTCCCATGCCGTTTGGCGCGCCGTAGCTCTTACGGCTGAAAACTGGCATTAGCCAGGGACACTTATAGAGATCATCCCATGACGTGCCGTCTGGAATTGGATAGTCGTAGGCCACTACGATGATGGGCACCAGCTGCTTGCCATCTAGCCCCATCCCCGCCTTCGCCAGGTTCGACACGATCGTTGTCATGTACTGCTTCATCTCGCCAAGGAACGCATTGAGCAAGGCCTCGTCGTGCTGAGGGGATTCGTTCTGCTTCTTGAGAATGCTTTCAAGCCTCGAGTTGAGGCCTGCCAACCTCGGGCAGTCAAACTTCGGAAGCAAAACAGTACCGTCGACAAAATCGTTTCCACCGCCGCTCACAAGTACGGACAAAGGCGGTGTTCCGTCCTTGATCAGTTTCCGCAACTGTGCGTAAACATTTTCTCTCGGCCCGTACCTAGCCATTTCCTTTAGCTGGCGCCCTTCTTTCGCGTAATCGCTGTTGTCGAAGTCATTGGTGTCATAACCCAGCGCTCCAAGCGAACGCCAGAAGTCGCTGCCAGTTGCATCCTTTTCCCTGTGGAACCGAATCCATGAATCACCGAACGCCAGCAGTCTCTTGCCTTCCCCCGGCAAGGAATGGAGTACCGACACCGTTTGCGGCGTCCAGATGACGATCTCTTCAGGGTTGGGTGTGGGTCCACGAAACACCAGCACACCGGGCGAAGTTGATGGCGCAAGTTGTCCCTCCCCTCGGTCGAGTGTTGCGGACATCATCCCCAACATCGCGCCCATGGCCGCGTTGTAGCCAGGGCAGGCATGCGTGGCGCCCCCCGTGCGGCGCTCGCCGCCGAAGGCCGCAAACACGTCCTCGGTTTCCCCCTCTTCGAGTTGGGCGTGAAGTTTCGAGACCTGGCCGACGATCAGCTTTTCTCCCGGCTTCACCAGTTCCCCCTGCGCAACCCCGAGCCTGTGAGCCACCTTGGCCTCGCGCCAAACCTGTTCGGGAACGGGCCTGAACTTGATCGCCTGCCGCAGTGGGCCACTCAGCAGCTCTTTGGCGACCTCCCAATCCTCCAAGTCGCGTCCGTGTGCGCGTCCAGCCAATTCCAAAAGCGTGCCTGCCCGCGTCCATTCAGGAAGCACACGCCTGAGGATGCCCTCGGTCGTGGGCAGCAGGCCCATGAGGGCGCCTGCAATATTCTGGACGGCAACGTCGGGTTCTGTGCTCCAGAAGGACTGCAGCACGGCCTTGCTGACGCGTGCATGGTCGAATGCAGCCACACCCTTAACTTCGATGAGCAATCGCAATGCGACTGAGAGCGCGGTGCCATGTTCGGCCGCCAGTTCGGCGACATGATTCGACGGCTCTGCCTGGAAGGTGGCACGCGACGCAGCCGTGAAGTGCCCGGGGTAGTACACCGGGTCGCCCGGTCGCCATTGCCAATCCATGGCGCCGCGCTGAAAGAGAGCTTGTTCGCTACCGTACGCCTTGGTGCGGTTGTCCAGACCGAACCAAGCCTCACTCAATGTGGCCAGCGTACCGGCAATCAAGTCACGACTGTCAAGCGAGAGTTCCCAGGTCTTCTCGCCTTTCCGCTTGGCTCTCGCGATCGTGTCCTTGATCCAGCCTCCAAGCAAGTCGTCCGCAGCCTTGCGCGCGAAGTGGTAGCCCTCCTCCATCGGGATGGACTGGATCTCCGAATTGCATGCACTTGAAAGCCGGGCGTAGTCAGGGTCCGAGGCGTCTCGGCCGAGATAGATCGGACCCATGCCCGAGGCGACCAGGCGTCGGCGATAGCCGTCCACCGTGTAGTGCGTTTCGTCCTTCAACACGGCATCGACGAGTTCGGGTGCGGCGACCAAGATGCCATAAGGGATGCGCAAGACCCCGCCGTGGAGTGCGCGCGCCGCGGCCCAAATCGAGGCACTGTCAAAACGTGCCGTTGAGTCGGGGTCTTCCAGCGCAGCCTTCCATGCCATCACTCCAGCACCGGAGCCCTCGTTGTCCTCGATGCGTCGCAGCTGGTCGATCAACACCTGGCCACGACTGGCTGACCAAGGCAACGCTGCCGCCGCGACTGCCCCGCTGGCTCGTTTCGCCAACAAGGCCTGCGCTGCGCGCGAAGGGGCAAAGGCATACAGCCCCCACTGCAGCGTGACCAAGGGTTCCGGCTCGGTGCCCAGGTCGTCGCTGCCATCCACCGACATGTGCACGGTCTTCTGATCGATGCCGAGGAAGCGGAAGTCGCGCGCTCTTCCGGCTTCGGGAACCCCAAGGAATGGGCAGCTGGCACCCGAGTAGCTGCGCGAGCTGTTCCCTCCTGCAAGCCAGCTTTGAATGACTTCGAACTGCTCCGCGAGGCTGGCCCCGTAGGCCATGAACATCAGTCCCCGGTCAGCGTCGTCTGGTTTCTCTGGGTCGACTGGAGGACCGTAGGGCAGGCTGCGGCGCATGACGCGTGGTGTACGGCCGCCTGGCGCTGGTTTGGGATAGTCGTTCGGGTCGGTGAACTCGCGCGGGTTGGCGCGCCGGGTATGAGCGGTCAGAGGAGTGATGTTGTCTTCATCTTCGCGGTAGGAGAAGTCGTTGATGCCTCCTTCGCCGAGCGGCGCCAGCGGCTTGCCGGCGTCTTGTCCGGCGTCGGCGGGCCAGCGCCCCATCATGTGGGCGCGAATGACCTTCTCATCGATGCCCGTGCTCTTCTGTGCGGCAGACACCGCAGCGCTGAATGCAGCCACTTGTTGGCGCAGCTTGCGCACCGCAAGAAAACTACCGTTGCGCATCAACGCACGAGCCTGCGGATCCTGGTTGATGGCTTGATCTTGTTCTCGATCTGCCGCGTTGGTGTATCCCACCAGCACTTCACCAAGGTGCACCTGGTTGCAGTAGTGAGAAGTCTTTTTCGTGCGACCAAGCTCGGGCTGCGATTGGCCATCGGTATAGCCGAAGTGATCGACGAAGGTCTTGCCTTCCTTGCCTCGGGTCTGACGCGCTAGCCATTGAACCGACAACAAGCTGATGCCGTTGAACGCGGCGCGAAAATCTTCAATGATCTTGGCCAACTCGGTGCGGGCTGTGCTTCGCTCACCGCCATCGACCGGGCGCAAGCGGAGCTGAACGACTGCATGCACCGACTCCAGCGGCACCGGAGGCAAGTTCCGGTCATCGCGGTCGGGGTCCGGCTTCAACGCACCGTTGAAGCGTGGCAATGTCCAACGGCGCGGATGGTTCCAGCGCAAGTCGCCAAGCAGGCCGGCCCGAGCGCTCATACCTTGGCGGAACTCCAGCGGCCACTGTTCGAGTTCTGCTTGTGTCAGCCCGGACACGCGCAGGCCGTCGAGAGTCAGAGCCAAGTTGACGAGCAGCTTGTTTGTCGGTGTCGCTGAATATGTCTCCGGTGTCGTGCCCAGGCGGCCGAGCAGGGCGGCCGCTCCTTGCGCGTCATCAAAGGCCACCAAGAGCATGACCGCGTCGGTGACGCCCACATAGGGTTCGAGGATGCCGCCTTGGACGTCGCCTTCGGGGTCAGGAGCCGGTGGGTTCTCGGGCAGAGCAGTACCAGCGCGAGTGGGCGGAACGCTCTCGAGCCCTTCGACGAACCAGGCGAGCGCCTTGACCAAGCGATCACCGCCTACAGCTCCCGCTACTTCACCCAGCCCGTTGGGATCGCTCAAGAACATATCTCGAAGCTGCGGCAGCAACTCGTGCGCGGCGTTTCGCAGCACCACTCCGTCAGGAGTGCCGGGAAGGTACCAGTCCGCGTGCTTGTAGATGCCGGCCAGCGCGCTGAGGTTCTGGCGGAACACCTCCGTCTCTACCATCGGCCCGACTGCATGTACTTCGTCAGCTCGCTTTGTTGGGTCCAGTTTTTTGACGACGATGGACCAGGCGATTTCCTCGGCCGTAGGCACCGCGATTTGGGTGCGCCGAAGTTCGTCATCCGTGCCGCCCCGATCGCGGCGCTCAAACATCTGAAGGTAAGTCTGATCAGGGTAGGTGAGTCCCGGCGCGGCGTAGAAGAACGGAGTGCTGACCTGCGCGGAGCGGATCCAGGCGTTCCAGTCGTCAAAGGGGTTGTCCCAGCCAGTGACGTAGCCTTCTGAGTTGCAGAAGATCAAATCCAACAAGCGTGCCGCGCGTTGCCAGATCGTGCGCACGTAGGCTTCGTATGAGCCATCAAAGTGCACCGAGAGCAAGATGCGATCGTCGATGTCGCTGCGCCCTTCGACCACCGCGACGCGCAACGAGCGGATCACGCCCACACGTTCGACGGCGTCCGACATGGCTCGCAGCGGGCGGTACTCATGCTGGCTTTGCCGGCCGCCGTGCAGCATCTTCAGCAGCAATTTGGCCCGGCTCTTGTACGTGATCGTGTCCAGACTTGGTACGAAGCCGCGCCGAACGGGCGCCATCACCAACAACTCGGTTGAAGCCGCGAGACTGGGGGTCTTGAGCTCGAATTCGGGTTGCATGGAGTTGTACCTTCATCAGATTGGAAACGCCTGGAGAACGAGACTTTCTCCTCGAAGTCAATCATAGAGGCACGCTGAACAAGCGGTCGAATTTGGCACCGTGCTTTGCGGCATTCGAATTGCGAGATCGGCAAGACAAGTCTGGGCGATATCAGGCTGGTGAGTGGGCGTCTGCTGGGCGGCCTTCGCCTTCGCCCATTTCGGGCGCACTTATGCCGAGTTCCTCGAGACTGGTAATTGTTGGCCAATGGAGCCCACCGAATTCTGGATGAACCAGCCGTGCCGTCCCAACCCGATGTGATGCCGCACCCACCCATGACGCCTACCTTCCCCCCAGGCCTGACAGCACCGGCACCACTGCCAGCCCTACGTCACCAGGTGCCGACTCAAGGGGGATCCATGAAGAACATAGCCATCGCAACAGCCGCCTGCCTGCTGGCGGCCACCACCAGCCTCACTTCACACGCCGCCGATGCCGACACGCCGCGCACACGTGCGGAAGTCATCGCTGAACTCAACGAAGCGCGCGCCAGCGGCTGGCTCACTGCCCATGTCTCCGAAGACTCGGGCTCAGCCTATCTGGCGCAACAGCGCTGGGTGCCGCAGCGCTCGCGGCCCCAGGTACTGTCCGAACTGAAAACCGCCCGCGCCAATGGCGCCTACGAGGCGTGGCACGCGGAAGTGGGCGTGGAGCCGCCGGTGCTGGGCCAGACCTCGCCGCTGCGCTACGCCGGCCCCACCGTGGGCGGCGCGGGGCCGGACGGCAGTGGCGTGCACGACACCGTCGTGGCCCACCACGCTTGAGCGCTCACCAGCGCGGCGGCAGCGGCAGCCGCAGCCGCAGACCGGAACCGGTGGCCATCACGTGGCCACCCGTTTCCAGGTCCTTCCACACCCGGCTCACCATCGCCCGCGAACAGCCCACACGCGCCGCGATCTCGCGGTGCGTGATGGCGGCCAGCTGCCACCAGCCGTCGCCGCCGGGCTGCTCGGCCTGCGACTCCAGCAGCAGTTTGACCCGGCCGTAGACGTCGTTGAGCGCCATGGTCCGCGCGCTGAGCGTGGCGGCGCGGGCGCGGCCGATCACCTTGGCCAGCAGCTCGAAGGCAAAGGCCGGGTACTCCGCAATGTGCGCTTCCAGCCCGACGCGGGTCACGGCCACACACACCGTGCGCTCCAGCGTCTGGACGCTGGCGGAACGCGGGCGGCCGTCCAGGCCCAGTTCCCCCACGTACTCGCCCGGGCCATAACTGCCGTAGGTGATCTCGCGGTCACGCACCGGATCCGTGCTGAAGGCCTTCACCAGGCCGGCCAGGATGATGTAGATCGTGTCGCCCTGGTCGCCTTCATCGATCAGGATCACGTCCTTGCGGTAGGTATGAACCGTGCCGCGGCGGGCCAGCGGGCCCAGCAGACCTGGCAGCTGGTCGATCAGCTGCGCGGCGTTATGGGAGGCGTTTGTTCGGCGCATGGTGGACCTGCCCCTGCGGCCAGAAACCA
>JANOAM010000258.1:0-1768 GCA_031411215.1 Betaproteobacteria bacterium | reverse complement strand
CCTCCGGCTCTGGTCACCTGGCGGTGTCCAGATCCTCCTCCTCTACTTCGCTGCGCCCGGTACCCAGCGTCCTCGGCCTGCCACCAGGGTGGCGTGCGATTTGGTGGCGCGCCCACGTTGGTGCCGGAGCGGGCGATTGGGGTGGCCTGTGGAGCGAAGTAAAGGAGGAGCCCCGGCTTGCGCAGCAAGGTGGGGCGGGGGACATGAGCGCAACAGGCCACCCCAAGCGCACGCGACAGCCACAGCAGGAACGACCGCCAAGGGCCGAGTGCGGCCGCCGGAGATCAACGCGAGCCGAACATCATCTGCCGCGCCAGCCAGCCTTTCAGCGGCGGCAGCGCCTGCACGGCGGCCAGGCCCAGGCCGCGCGCCAGGCCGGCGCCGGGCAACTTCCAGGTGAAGCTGCGGGCCAGAAAATCGGTGCTGGCGATCATGCTCCAGCGGTCCGGCGCGCGGGCCCATTCCACGCGGCGCAGCGCGGCTTGCAGGTCGGTGGCGTGGCGCAGCGCGGCCACCAGCTCATGGGCATCGCGCAGTCCCAGGTTGAGGCCCTGGCCGGCCACTGGGTGCAGCGTCTGCGCGGCGTTGCCTATGCGCACGGTCCTGCCGTCCACCAGCGTGCGTTCAGCGTTGAGACCCAGCACGAAGGACTTCAGCGGCGACAGCGTCACCAACTCGCCGGCCAGCGCGGGGAAGATGCTGCGCAGCACGGCCAGGCGTTGGCCGTCGTTCAGGTCGCGCACCGGGTCGTCGTTGGACGGCACACACCACACCAGCGCCGCACGCGACGGGCCGTCGCCCGAAGGCAGTGGCAGCAGGGCTGCAGGGCCGTGGCGCGTGAAGCGCTCGATGGCCAGGCCGCTTTCCGCGCCTTGCAGCGTGACGCTGCCGACCCAGGCCGTCTGGCCATAGTCGGCCACCACGGCCTTGCGCGCCTGGTCGGCAAACACTCCGCCCTCGGCGACCACGGCCAAATCAAAGGTCTCGGCCACGCCGGCGTCCACTTCCACACCGCCGTCCACCGGTTTCAGCGCAGCGACCGGGGTACCGAAGCGGCTCAGCAGCCGCTTGGGCTGGGCGGCCGCCTCGGTGAGCCACGCCTGTTGCAGCGGCGCCAGCAGGGCGCCGTAGCCGAGCACCGCGCCCAGCTGTGGCACACCCAGGTCGGCCGCACGCAGGTGCACTTCGGCGTCGCCCCAGGGCGTGCGCAGGCTGGGTGGCGCCTGCGACACATGCACGCGCAGGATGGCTTCGGCGGCCTCTGGCACCCAGGCCCCCAGTCGCTGCAGGAACTGCACACTGCCCAGGCTCAGCGCCAGCGTGCGCGGGTCGCCGGACACGTCCTTGTCCAATGGCCTGGTGTCGAACACGGTGAACTGCGTGTCAGGCAGCAGACGTGCCGCGTGCAGCGCCAGCGCCAGACCCACCGGCCCCGCGCCCACCACCGCTATCCGCCATCCCGAATTCGACATCCAAGCCTCCCGACCCCACGCGTATTATTCCCAGCGCACCCACGCTTCGGGTGCGTCCTGCCAAGAAAGGTCAAGCCATGTCGCTGATGGACTTCATCAAGAAACAGTTCATCGACATCCTGGAATGGACGGAGACCAGCGACGGCACGCTGGCCTTCCGCTACCCCATGGCGGACAACGAAATCCAGTACGGCGGCAGTCTCACCGTGCGCGAAAGCCAGATGGCGGTGTTCGTCAACGAGGGCAAGGTGGCCGATGTCTTCGGCCCCGGCATGTACAAGCTGACGACGCAGACC
>JANOAM010000257.1:0-7461 GCA_031411215.1 Betaproteobacteria bacterium | reverse complement strand
CGTGAAGCCCAGGTCCACGGTGTGGCCGGCCGGGTCCAGGAACAGGCCCATGTCGCCCAGCAGCGTGTCGCTGGCGAGGTCGGCGATGGCGAACTGGAACCAGGCGCCGGGCGGGCACCAGGGGCTGTTGTGCATGTCGCGCAGGAAGGCCGACGCAGCCTCGGCCGTCATCGGCGACCAGCCTTGCCAGCGGCCCACCTCGGGGTCCGCTCGGTAGGCCTGGAAACGCGGCAAGTCGTCTTCGCGCAGGCGGCGCAGGCGCAGCCTTGGCGTGTCCAGCGGCAGCGGTCCACCGTTCAACGGAGTTCCTTGCGCAAGTCCTTACGCACGACCAGCTTCAGCCCCGACCAGACCTCGCTCACCGCGCAGACCTTCACGTCCACCCAGCCCAGCGGCAAGGCCAAGCTGCGGATGGTGTCTTCGGTGATGTCGGTGGCCACCTTGGCGGACTTCTTGGGCCAGGACACCCACAGCATGGCGTCGGGTTTGAGCGTGCCGCGCAAGGCCTTCAAGTGCTTGGCCAGCACGGCGGCTTCAGTGAAGAAGCCGTGCACGATGTCCGTCTGCGCGCTGGGCTTGGTGTCGAAGCGGACCGCGTCGGGCAGCGGCGCCAGCCACTCCGACAACTCATCCGGCGCCGCTATCAGGTGCGCACGAGATGCGGCCTTGTAGCCCAGCTTCTTGGCCAGCGGGGTGCCCGAGTAGCCGACAGGACTCATTGGTGCACCCCACGGCCTGCGGCCGGCCCCGCCAAGCGGGGATTCGCGCTCGGGAGACCCTCGCTGCTCATGGCTTCAGCGGTGTCGTCAGCACCTGCAGGATGGCCGCGCTCTCCGCGTCCATCTGGCCTTTGTAGTCCGTGGGCCGGTAGCGCATCTGGAAGTTCATCAATACGCGTTCGCTCTGTTTGTCCCACTGGCCCGTGCGCTGGATGTTGTAGCCATGCCTGGCCAGCGTGTCCTGGAACCACGCGGCGTCCGGCAACTGCTGCTCGAAGCGCGCGCGCTCCGTGGCGACCCGCTCCGCGTCGGGCCAGGGCGGTGTGATGCCCAGGTCCGCCAACAGCTTCCAGGGGAATGTCGGCCCCGGGTCTTCCTTGTACGCCGGTGTCACCTCGCCATGGCCCAGGATGCGTTCGGGCAGGATCTGGTGCCGCGCCACGATGTCCTTCACCAGCGGAATGAGCGCGTCGATCTGCGCCTGCGGGAAGGGCAGGTAGATGCGTTCCCGTCCTTGTTCAGTGGGCGGGCCCAGCTTGAAGCCCGGGTGCACGATCTCGATGCCGATGCTGCTGGCGTTGAGCCGCTGGTTGGCTTTCCAGGCGCTGGCGCCGGAATGCCAGGCGCGGCGGCTTTCGTCCACCAGGCGGTAGATCTTCGGCGGGCTCTCGTCACTGAGCAGGTAGTGCGCGGACACCTCTTCCTGGGTCAGCACCTTCATGGACAGCGGGAAGTCCGCCACCGTGTAATGAAGGACCAGGAACATCACGCGGCTGTCCTGGCCTTTGGCCGAGTGCGTGGCGTCTATGGGCACACCGCCGGGCGTGGTGGTGGGGGTGGTGGGGACACTGCTGCAGGCGCTGAGCAGCACTGCGGCAGCGATCAACACCAGCCTGCACAAGCAGTGGCGGGTCATTTGGGAATTCCTTGCCAGGCCATGCGTGCGGCGGCGTGCTGGGCCGGCGTGTGGCTGCGTGTGATGGAGGTCTGCGCGGGCAGCGATGCACGCAGCTGCGCTTCGATGCAAGGGTGCAGGTCGAACACACGCCCGGCCAGCGCCACCGGCTGTGGGCCCAGGCGCTGCAGCAGGGCCTGGGCCAGCCTCGCCAACTCCACGCCTGCGGACTGCAGGATGTCCAGCGCCTGGGCGTCAGCGTCGCGCGCCGCCTGCGCCACGGCCAGTGCCAGCAGACCCAGCTCACCGCGCGAGGCGCCGTAGACCCACTGCCGCGTGGCCGGCCAATCGCCGCCACCGACCCTGGCGGCCAACGCGCGGCCCAGTGCCGACTGTTGTGCTGCGCCAGGTGCGTCGTCTTCCGCCCGCCACACAGCGCGCAGCGCTTCGCGGGCGATCCAGTGGCCGCCGCCGGCGTCGTCGATCACCACACCGCGGCCACCAGCGCGTTGCAGCGTGCCGCTGCTGTCCAAGTGCGCGGCGATGGAGCCTGTGCCCGCGTAGACCACGATGCCTGCGCCCGGCGCAAAGGCCGCGTGGAAGGCGAGTTCGATGTCGGACAGCGTGCGCACCGCGGCGGGCTGCGCGCCCAGGGCCGCAGCCAGCAAGGCGCACAACTCGGCCGACTGCGCAGTGTCAAAGCCCGTCACGCCGGCCACCACCGATTGCACCGGCCCGCTGCTGCGCGCGACTTCAGCCAGCAGTGTTTGCAAGACCGCGCGCCCGGTCTCGTGGGCCATCTGCAGCGCACTGAAACCGGCCACCTGGCCTTCGGCGTGGATGCGCCCGCCCGCGCCGGCCACGGCCCAGCGGGTCTGGGTGCCGCCCGCGTCCAGGCCCAGGGCCAGCGCCTGCGTCGGGTGAGATGTGTCGCTTGCCTGCACGGCGGCATTCTCGCCCGCACGGCGACAATGCCGCCATGTCCCTGCGCGCTGTCCTTGCCGGTGTTGCCGCCTCCCTGTTGCTGAACTTGGTCGCGGCACCCGCTCGCTCGCAAGGTTTGCCCGAAACCGTGCTGCAGGCCTTGGCCAAGGCCCGTCTGCCGGCCGACGCGCTGGCCGTGGCCGCGCTGCCGCTGCACAACGACGGCTTGGCCTGGGGCTGGCAGCCCAACCGCGCCATGCAGCCGGGCTCGTCCATGAAGCTGGTGACCAGCATCGTGGCGCTGGACCGCCTGGGGCCCAACCACCGCGGCTTCACCGAAGTGCGCAGCGCCGCGCCGCTGGTGGACGGCACGCTGCAGGGTGACCTGGCCCTGGTGGGCGGTGGTGACGTGGAACTGGGTCTGCCGCAGCTGTGGGCCCTGCTGGTGGACTTGCAGCAGGCGGGGGTGCGCCACATCGCCGGCAACCTGCTGCTGGACCGCACACGCTACCGCCCGGCGCGGCCGGACCTGGGAGTGCCGCCCTTCGACACGTCGCCGGAGTTTCCCTACAACGTGATTCCAGATGCGCTCAACCTGGCGGGCAGCCTGCTGCCGCTGGAGCTGCGCGCCACGGCCATGGGTGTGGAAGCCGGCACCGTGCCGCGCCTGCCCGGTGTGGCCTTTGAAAGCCGCATGACGCTGGTCGATGCACGTTGCCAGGACTGGGATGACCACTGGAAGCCCTACGCCACGACACGTGATGGCGCCGCCGTCAACTTCACGCTGAACGGCGCCTTCCCGCGTGGCTGCACCGTGCGCACGGACCTGCAGTTGCTGGACCGCACCGAACTGGCCGAACGCCTGGTCCGGCAGCTCTGGCTGGGTCTGGGCGGCAGCTGGACCGGCCGCGCGGTGGAGCAGGCGGCACCGCCCGGCACGCGCCTGCTGGCGCGCCGTGTGGGCCGGCCTTGGGGCGAACTGCTGCGCCACCAGAACAAGCAGTCCGACAACGCCTGGACGCGGGTGCTCTACCTGGAACTGGGTGCTGCGCGCAGCGCCACTGACCCAAGCCGCAAGACCACCGACCTGGCGGCGCAAACCGTGCGCGACTGGTTCGCCGAACAAGGCATCCCCAGTGCGGGTCTGGTGATGGACAACGGCTCCGGCCTGTCGCGCAGCGAACGCATCAGCCCGCAGCAGATGGCGCGGCTGCTGGTGGCGGCGTCGCGCGGGCGCCACGCTGCGGACTTCACCATGAGCCTGCCCACAGTGGGCGTGGATGGCACCATGCGCAACCGCCTGAAAGATTCACCCGCCACCGGATGGGCGCGTTTGAAGACCGGCACGCTGCGCAACGTGGTGGCGCTGGCCGGCTACGTGACGGACCCGCAGGGCCGGCCCTGGGCGGTGTCCATGGTGATCAACGACGAAGAAGGCGCCAGCCGCGGCCGCCCGGTGCTGGACGCACTGGTGGACCACATCGCGCGCACCGGCATGCCGCAGCCGCGCACGCTGGGCTTGCAAGGCGAGATGCCATGACGAACACGACACCGCATGTGGTGATCATCGGCGGCGGTTTTGCGGGCCTGTGGTGCACCCGCGCGCTGGCCTCCGCGCCGGTGCGCATCACCCTGGTGGACAAGGCCAACCACCACCTGTTCCAGCCGCTGCTGTACCAGGTGGCGACGGCGGGGCTTTCGGCGCCGGACATTGCGGCGCCGCTGCGGCACATCCTGCGCGGCCAACGCAACGTGCAGGTGCTGATGGCTGAAGTGAGTGGCATTGACGTCACCACCCGCACGGTGCAACTGGGTGGCGCGGTGGCGACGCAGACCCTGCACTACGACCAGCTGCTGGTGGCCAGCGGCGCCACGCACGCCTACTTCGGCCACAGCGAGTGGGCTGCGCATGCGCCGGGGCTGAAGACCCTGGACGATGCGCTGGCCATACGCCGCCGCCTGCTGTTGGCTTTTGAACATGCTGAAGCCGCGACCCGTGAAGATGAGCGCCAGGCCTGGCTGCACTTCGCCATCGTGGGCGGTGGGCCCACGGGCGTGGAGCTGGCCGGCACGCTGTCCGAGATCGCCCACCACACGCTGCGCCAGGAGTTCCGCCAGTTCGACCCGCAACAAGCCAAGGTGCGGCTGATCGAAGCCGGCCCCGCCCCCCTGGCCAGCTTCCCGCCTGCACTGCAGCAGCGCACCCGGGCCCAGCTGGAATCGCTGGGTGTGGAGGTCTGCTGCGGCACGCCAGTGGCCGACATCACGGCTGAGGGCTACCGCCTGGGCGACAGCTTCGTGCCCTGCCGCACCGTGCTGTGGGCCGCCGGTGTGGCCGCGTCGCCGCTGGGTGCGATGCTGGGCGCGCCGCTGGACCGCGCGGGCCGCGTCCAGGTCAACCCCGACCTCAGCCTGCCCGGCCACCCGGAGGTGTTTGTCGCCGGCGACCTGGCAGCCGTGTCACGACCCGACGGCCGGCCTGTGCCCGGCGTGGCGCCTGCGGCCAAACAGATGGGCAGCCATGTGGCGGGCAGCATCCGCGCGGCGCTGGTGGGAGCGCCAAGCAAACCCTTTGCCTACGCCGACTACGGCAACCTGGCCACCATAGGCCGCATGGCCGCGGTGGTGGACCTGCGTGGCTTCCAGTTCTCGGGCCTGCTGGCCTGGTGGTTCTGGCTGGCCGCGCACGTGTTCTTCCTGATCGGTTTCCGCAACCGCGTCAGCGTGCTGCTGAACTGGGCGCTGGCCTACTGGACCTACCAGCGCAGTGCGCGCATCGTGCTGGGTGATGTCAGGGCTGGTCGGGACGCTGAACGCTGAAGTGTCGGGCTATCCTCGCGCCTTGATCAGGTGGTCCCACATGCGGGCGGCCTGGCCGCATGGAGACGCTACCGAATGAGCACCGGCCTGAGTACCGGCACACGAGCCGCCCACCCGCCGCGCAACGACGGCACCGCCCTGGACCTGGACCGCATCCACGCCGTGCGCATCAACGCGCCAGCCGTCGCGCGCCGTGTGCAGAGCCTGTCCGTGCGCCGCGGCGTGAAGAAGGACTTCCAGGCCGCCTGGCTGCTGAAGGCCGTGCAGTGCATGGACTTGACCACGCTGTCGGGTGACGACACACCCGGCCGTGTGCGGCGCCTGTGCGCCAAGGCGCTGCAGCCGGTGCGTGCCGATCTGCAAACTGCGCTGGGCATCAGCGGCTTGCGGGTCGGCGCCGTCTGCGTGTACCACGAGATGGTGGCCGAAGCGGTGCGCTGCGTCGGTCCTGCGGGCCTGCCGGTGGCGGCGGTGTCCACGGGCTTCCCGGCTGGCCTGTCGCCGCTGGAAACGCGGCTGCGTGAGATTGAACTGTCAGTGGCCGCCGGCGCGCAAGAGATCGACATCGTCATCAGCCGGCGCTACGCCTTGCTGCACGACTGGCGCGCCCTGTACGACGAAGTGAAGGCCTACCGCCAGGCCTGCGGTGACGCGCACCTGAAGGCAATACTCGCCACTGGTGAATTGCAGACGCTGGAAAACGTCGCCCGCGCGTCCTGGGTCTGCATGATGGCCGGCGCGGACTTCATCAAGACCTCCACCGGCAAGGAAGGTGTCAACGCCACGCTGGACGTGTCGCTGGTGATGGTGCGTGCGATCCGCGAATACCACGAAGCCACTGGCTGGCGTGTCGGCTACAAACCGGCAGGCGGCATCTCCAATGCGCGCCTGGCGACGCAATACCTGGCGCTGATGCGCGAAGAGCTGGGCGCTGAATGGGTGGTGCCGGAGCTGTTCCGCTTCGGCGCGTCCAGCCTGCTGTCCGACATCGAGCGCCAGCTGGAACACCACGTGACCGGCGCCTACAGCGCGTCCTGGCGCCACCCCTTGCCTTGACGGGACCGAGAGCCTTTCGACCATGCCCGCAATCACCGACATCATGAGCACCCTGGACTACGGCCCTTCGCCCGAATCCGCCGCACCGGCGCTGGACTGGCTGGCCCAGCACCAGCACCGCTTCGGCCTGTGGATAGGCGGCCAGTGGCGCGCTGGCGCCGCCCACTTCGACAGCATCAACCCGGCCAGCGGCAAGCGCCTGGCGGCGGTCGCTCAGGGCAGCAGCGAAGACCTCGATGCCGCCGTGTCGGCCGCTGAAGCCGCGCTGCCGGCCTGGGCCGCACTGGGGCCGGGCGGGCGTTCGCGTGTGCTCTATGCCATCGCCCGCACGTTGCAGCGCCACAGCCGCCTGCTGGCCGTGCTGGAGACGCTGGACAACGGCAAGACGATCCGCGAAACGCGGGACGTGGACATCCCGCTGGCCATCCGCCATTTCTATCACCACGCCGGCTGGGCGCTGCGTGTGGGCGCCGAGTTCCCGGGCCACCAGGCGCTGGGCGTGGTCGGCCAGATCGTGCCGTGGAACTTCCCGCTGCTGATGCTGGCGTGGAAGATTGCACCGGCGCTGGCCTGCGGCAACACGGTGGTCTTCAAGCCGGCCGAGCAAACGTCGCTGACCGCATTGCTCTTTGCCGAACTGTGCGAAGAGGCGGGTGTGCCGCCGGGTGTCATCAACATCGTCACCGGTGACGGCACGCTGGGCCAGGCGCTGACGCGCCATGCCGGCATCCGCAAGATTGCCTTCACGGGCTCCACTGAAGTCGGCCGCGAGATCCGCAAGGCCACGGCCGGCTCAGGCAAGAAGCTGAGCCTGGAATTGGGTGGCAAGTCGCCCTTCATCGTCTTTGCCGATGCGGACCTGGACGCCGCCGTCGAAGGCATCGTCGACAGCATCTGGTTCAACCAGGGTCAGGTCTGCTGCGCCGGGTCGCGGCTGCTGGTGCACGAGGGCACTGCAGAGCGCCTGTTGGCCAAGCTGCGCACGCGCATGGGCAGCCTGCGTGTGGGTGACCCGCTGGACAAGTCCATGGACATGGGCCCGTTGGT